>CASEAH010000062.1 GCA_949285935.1 uncultured Oscillospiraceae bacterium | reverse complement strand
AGGAGCAGCCGGTGGCGTTGGCGATATACATCCGGTCGCCGAACAGCTGGGTCACCAGCTTGGCGTAAGGAGTCTCGCCGCAGCCGGCGCAGGCGCCGGAGAACTCCAGCAGGGGCTGCTTGAACTGGCTGCCCTTGACGGTGGTCTCCTTGAACTTCTCGAACACTTCGGGCTTGGCATCCAGGCTCTGGCCGTAGGCAAAGACCTCCTGCTGATCCTTCTGGCTGTCCAGGCTCTGCATGGTGAGAGCCTTCTGGCCCTTCTTGCCCGGGCAGATATTGGCGCAGGAGCCGCAGCCGGTGCAGTCCAGGACGGAAACGGTCATAGCGAACTTCATGCCGGGCATACCGGTCATATCGGCGGTCTTGGTGCCGGCGGGAGCCTTGGCGGCCTCCTCAGCGGTCATGGCCACGGGACGGATGACGGCATGGGGGCAGACATAGGAGCAGAAGTTGCACTGGATGCAGTTGTCGGGGTTCCAGACGGGAACGTCCACAGCGATGCCCCGCTTCTCATAAGCGGAAGAACCCTGAGGCATATGGCCGTCTTCCATCCCCACAAAGGCGGAAACAGGCAGCTTGTCGCCCCGCTGGGCGTTGGCGGGCACCAGGATGCGGTTGACAAAGTCCACCAGATCCTTCCGGTCGCCGGTGGCCACGTCGTAGACAAAGTCGCCGGTAGCGGTCTTCCAGGATTCGGGAACCTTGACCTCCTGGACTTCCTGGGCGCCCCGGTCAATGGCGGCGTGGTTCATGGCCACCACCTTCTCGCCCTTGCGGCCGTAGGTGGCGGTGGCGGCGTCCTTCATATACTTGATGGCGTCGGCCTCGGGGATGACGCCGGCCAGCTTGAAGAAGGCAGACTGGAGGATGGTGTTGACCCGTCCGCCCAGGCCGATCTCCTTGCCGATCTTGATGGCGTCGATGGTGTAGAACTTGATGTTGTTCTCAGCGATCTGGCGCTTGACGCAGCCGGGGATGCGCTTCTCCATCTCTTCCATATCCCAGCCGCAGTTGAGGAGGAAGGTGCCGCCCTTCTTGATATCGGAGACCATATCGTACTTGTCGATATAGGAGGGGTTGTGGCAGGCCACAAAGTCGGCCTTGGAGACGTAGTAAGTGGACTTGATGGGCTTGTGGCCAAACCGCAGGTGGGAGATGGTCACGCCGCCGGACTTCTTGGAGTCGTAGGCGAAGTAGCCCTGAGCATACATATCGGTGTGGTCGCCGATGATCTTGATGGAGTTCTTGTTGGCGCCCACGGTGCCGTCAGCGCCCAGGCCCCAGAACTTGCAGCTGGTGGTGCCTTCGGGGGTAACGTCGTGGTTCTCGGTCTCCTCCAGGGACAGGTGGGTGACGTCGTCCACGATGCCGATGGTGAAGCGGGGCTTCTCACCGGTGAGGGCGTTCTTGTAAACGGCAAACATCTGGGCGGGGGACACGTCCTTGGAGCCCAGGCCGTAGCGGCCGCCGTAGACGGGAACGGTCTCGAACTTGCTGCCCTTGAGAGCGGCCACCACATCCAGATACAGGGGCTCACCCAGGGAGCCGGGCTCCTTGGTGCGGTCCAGCACGGAGATGCTCTTGACAGTCTCAGGCAGGGCGGCCAGCAGGTGCTTGGCAGAGAAAGGACGATACAGGCGGACCTTGATCAGACCCACCTTGTCGCCGTGGGCGTTCTTGTAGTCCACAACTTCCTCGATGCAGTCGCAGGCAGAGCCCATGGCCACAATAACATGCTCAGCCTTGGGATCGCCGTAGTAGTTGAACAGGGCGTAGTTGGTGCCGATCTTGGCATTGACCTTGGCCATGTACTCTTCCACCACGCCGGGGATGGCGTCATAGAAGGGGTTGGCAGCCTCACGGTTCTGGAAGAAGATGTCGGGGTTCTCGGCAGAGCCGCGCAGCACGGGGCGCTCGGGGTTGAGGCAGCGGGCGCGGAACTCGTCAATGGCCTCGTAGTCGGCCAGCTCCTTCAGGTCCTCGTCGCTCCAGACCTCGATCTTCTGGATCTCGTGGGAGGTGCGGAAGCCGTCAAAGAAGTGGAGGAAGGGAACCCGTCCCTTGATGGCGGACAGATGGGCCACAGCGCCCAGGTCCATGACCTCCTGAACATTGCTGGAGCAGAGCATGGCAAAACCAGTCTGGCGGCAGGCGTAAATGTCGGAGTGGTCGCCGAAGATGGACAGAGCGTGGGTAGCCAGGGCGCGGGCGGAGCAGTGGATGACTCCGGGGAGCAGCTCGCCGGCAATCTTGTACATATTGGGGATCATGAGCAGCAGGCCCTGGGATGCGGTGTAGGTGGTGGTGAGGGCGCCGGCCGCCAGGCTGCCATGGACCGCACCGGCAGCGCCGGCCTCGGACTGCAGCTCCACGACCTTGACCTTCTCGCCGAAGATGTTGGTCTTGCCTTCAGCGGACCACTTATCCGTCACCTCCGCCATAACGGAAGAGGGGGTAATGGGATAAATGGTGGCTACTTCGGTGAACGCGTAGGAAACGTGAGCGGCAGCATTGTTGCCGTCCATCGTTTTCATCTTTCTTGCCATTTTTTGATTCCTCCCTGTGTTTTCAAGCGAATTTCATGCTTATAAAGCGGCTCTACGCGGGACCGCTCCCACTATAAGCACATTCGATTAAAGTTTAACATCTTTTTCCGCCGCTGTAAAGGGCTGTGCCGTCCCGGAAAGGGGAAAAATCCGTTTTTCTTTGCTTCCGGGAGAGCTGTCCTTCCCCGGCGGACCATGGGCCGGCGGCCGCAGGGAGCGGCCCGGGTGCGGCCCAGGTGCGATCCGGCTTTTCCTCCCGGGCAAATTGACATTTGCGGGCGGTTGTTGTACACTGAAACCGATGTTAAAAAAATATAAATAAACCGGGTGACCGGACAACGGAGGTTGAAGGTTTTCATGGACCCAGGCAGTTTGCTGTACTTTCTGCTTTTCCTGTTCTTAGGCGGCTTTGTGGTGCTCTGTCAGAACGCCATTATTGAATTGAGCGACGCCAAGGTGAAAAAGGGGGACGACAGCGCCCCCCACGCCCAGACCCTGCAGAAGCTTCTGGAGAGTCCCGACCGCTTTGCCTCGGTGATGCGGGCGGCCTACACCTTTTTTCACCTGTGCGCCATCGGATTTCTGGCCCGGTTCATGGCCTCCCTTCCCGTCTGGTCCGCCTGGACGGAGCGCACCATATGGAGCCGGCTGGCCGGGTCTCTTGTGGTCCTGCTCCTGGGCGACCTGTTTATCCTGATCTTCTCCCGGGGCGTTCCCCGGCGGCTGGCCATCCACGCCCCGGAATCCCTGGCCTACTCCCTGGCTCCCGCCGCCCGGCTCATTGCCCTGCTCTTTACCCCCCTGCGGTGGCTGGTGGACCACGCGGTGCTTCTCATCTGCCACCTGATGGGCGTCAGCATGTACGCCCAGAAGGAAAATGTCACCGAGGAGGAGATCCGCCTCCTGATGGACGTCAGCGAGGAGACAGGCGGCATTGAAGCGGCGGAAAAGGACATGATCAACAACGTCTTTGAGTTTGACGACCGCACCGCCGACGAGATCATGACCCACCGCACCGATGTGAAATTTGTGGAGCTGGACACACCCCTTTTTGAGATCGTGGAAATGTCCTCCTCCTTCGGGTATTCCCGGCTTCCCGTGGTGGGGGAAGATCTGGACGATATTCAGGGAATGCTGTATGTCAAGGATCTGCTGCCCCTGCTGCTGACAGACCGGAGCAAGCCCTTTTCCGTGGCGGACTTTATGCGCCCCGCCGTATTTGTACCCGAATCCACCCGCTGCCGGGACCTGTTCCGCAAGATGAGCGAGGAAAAGGTGATGATGGCCGTGGTGGTGGATGAGTACGGCGGCACCTCCGGCATCGTTACCATGGAGGATCTGCTGGAATCCATTGTGGGCAACATTCAGGACGAGTACGACAACGAGGAGGAGGAGGTCACCAACCTGGCTGACGGCGCCTATACTCTGGACGGGGATATTGACCTGCCCGAGGCGGGCCGGCTGCTGGGAATCGACCTTTCGGCCTACACCAAGGAGGACTACGAAACTCTGGGCGGGCTTCTCATCGGCGTGCTGGACCGCATCCCCGGGCCGGACGAACACCCGCAGGTGGATATCGACGGCATCCGTTTCACCGTGGAGGAAGCCAACGACCGGCAGATCCTGCGCATCCGGGCAGAAAAGCTGCCCCAACCCGATGGAGACGGTGACGAGGGCTGACCCTGATACAGAACATCCATAAAACTCAGACAGGAGAGGGACCGGGTCCCTCTCCTGTTTTTGGTTGCAGGCAAACAGGGGCAGATCCTTGCTGCCCTCTCTCAGGGATGCTTTCTCCCGCCGACCATTTACAATAGGAAAGCGGATGGCTTTCAGGCCTTGTCGCCGGGGCGGAAAATAAGCCCGGCCAGCAGGGAAAAGAAAATTGCGGCCGTGATTCCTCCCGCCGAGGCGGTGAGCCCTCCTGTAAGGACGCCCATAAGGCCCTGCTCCGCCACCGCTTTTTGGACGCCTCCCGCCAGCAGGCAGCCAAAGCCTGTTAAAGGTACCGACGCCCCGGAACCTGCAAAGTCGATGAGGGGCTGATACCAGCCCAAAGCCCCCAGGATCACCCCCGATACCACATATCCCACCAAAATCCGGGCGGGAGTAAGCCGTGTGTAGTCGATGAGTACCTGGCCCACAGCGCAGAGGGCGCCGCCCACCGCAAAGGCCCGGAGATATTCCATCATCATTTCCATTGATATCGTTCCTTTCGCCGCACAGAGCGGCCATTTGTTTTGCTGAAAAATCTGAATGTATGACCAAAGGCGGGGATGATTTGGGTGCACAGCTTTCAGGAAGCTTCTGTATCTCTTGGAAAATCGCCGCCCGCCTGCTGCCCTTATAAAAAATTTTCCCCGGAACAGATCGGCAACCGCTTTCCGCTTGGGGGCCCGGCTTCTCCGCTCCCCCGCCTTGGCTGCCGGGCCGGAGGAGAACCACCCGGGCTCTCCGGGTCGTGTTTTCCTCTTTTGGGGCTTCAGCTTCTCCCCTCTCCTGCTTTAGCGGTGTAGCAAGGGAAACACACACCGGGGACTTTGAGGGGCGGGGGAGCGCAGCGGCGTTTTAACCCAGTCTGTGCAAAAAATTTCTTCCTGACGCAGGTTTTTGTGCCAGGTCTGCCCTGGGGCACCGATGATTTTTCCCCAAATGCAGGAAAAAGGGTTAAGATACCGTTGGCGGTGGGCGAAGAATCCTCAAATTTTCTGCTGATGGCCACCACCCAAAACCGTCAGCTCCCGGGCAAAGTTTTTACTCCCGCCTGGGCTGTGGGTGTATCCTTCTTCCCCACTCACCGGGTCAGGGCCATAGGTTCCCAAAACGGCGGCCCTTCCCCAGCCTCACCCCAATTTGAGCCAGCCGCCCCGGACTCTTCAGCATTTTGCAAAGAATCCTGACTTCAGCAGAAAATAGGAGGATGCTTCGGGAAGATTTTGGCATTAAAAATTCCACCGATCTTTCCGGGTACTGTGGAAAACTTTTACGGCTCCTGACGCCGGGCCGAAAGGCTCACCAAATGGGCGATGCCGGGAATGGATTCCCCCTGCTGCACCGAAGTGGGGGACATCAGCGCCCCGGTGGCCACAAAAAGCACCCGGTTCAGTTCTCCCCGGCGGAGAGCCGGCAGAATGTGGGCGCAAAGCACCGATGCGGAGCAGCCGCATCCGGAGCCGCCCGCATCCACCTGGGTCTGGCGCTCCCGGTCATAAAGCATCAGGCCGCAGTCCTTGTGGCGGCTGCGGATGTCCGGCCCCCCCTCTTCCGCCAGCAGGTCGTGGAGAAGCTGGGTGCCCACTGCCCCCAGATCTCCTGTGGCAATAAGATCAAAACTTTCGGGGTCCTCTCCGGTGTCCCGGAAATACTGTTCCAGGGTGGCCGCGGCGGCGGGGGCCATGGCGGCTCCCATGTTGCTCTGGTCGGTGATCCCCAGGTCCCGGATGCGGCCCAGAGTCACCGCCCGGACCCAGGGGCCCTGGTCCGTCCCCTCCCCTACCACTGCCGCGCCGCTGGCGGTTGCCGTCCACTGGGAGGTGGGAGGACGCTGTCCGCCGTACTCCAGGGGAAAGCGGAACTGCCGTTCCGCAGAGCAAAAGTGGGAGGAGGTCACCGCTACTGCCCGGCGGGCAAAGCCTGCCTCCACAAACAGTGAAGCCATGGCCAGGCTTTCGGCCATGGTGGAACAGGCCCCGTACATTCCCACAAAAGGCACTCCCAGTTCCCGCAGGCCATAGGTGGAGCTGATGCACTGGTTCAGCAGGTCCCCCGCAAAGACATATTGCAGGTCCTCCGGGACCAGACCTCCCTTTTTCAGCGCCAGGGAAACGGCGTCCTTCTGCATCCGGCTTTCCGCCTTTTCCCAGGTGTCCTGGCCAAAGGTGGTATCCTCTTCCACCCGGTCAAAAGCGCCTCCCAGGGGGCCTTCCGCCTCCATTTTGCCCCCCACCGCCGCCCAGCTGAGGACGGCGGGAGGGTTTTGCAGCCGGAGGGTATCGGTTCCCAGTCGTTCTGCCATAACGCTCACCTCCTCAAGCCGCCAGGCTCAGCAGCCACAGCCCCAGGCCGTAGACCACCGACGCCGACACACCATAGACGATCACCGGACCGGCTATGGCAAACAGCCGGGCTCCCAGTCCCAGAATGAGCCCTTCGCTTTTGAACTCGATGGCCGCCGAGGACATGGCGTTGGCAAAGCCGGTAATGGGCACCAGGGTACCGGCTCCCGCCCACCGGGCGATGCGGTCGTAGACTTTCAGCCCTGTCAGCAGCACCGAAAGAAAAATCAGCGACACCGACACCGCTCCCGAAACCAGTTCTTCCGGAACGCCGGCATACCGGTACAGGTTTCCCAGGGCCTGGCCCAGGGTACAGATCAGCCCTCCCGTCACAAAGGCCATGGGAATATTGCGGATGCTGGGCGTGGGCGGCGAGGCTTTTTGGGACATTTGGTTGTAGTCCCGGGGAGAAATGGGCATAACAAGTTCTTCCTTTCCAAGGGGTTGTTTTCGGGCCGGGCCCGTTTGCTCCTTAGTTTCTCCTGTACGGGCGGGCTTATGTATCCGTTTCCTATACTGTGGGTATCATTTCCACCCTTCATTTCGGTTTTCCACATTTTCAACGGAGTTTTCCACATCTCCGGTGGAAACCGGTGAAAAATCTTCCCTGCACCCTTTTTCCCTCCCTGCGTATAATGGAGTAACGGCCCCCACGCCGGAGCACAGCCGTTACATAACACCGCCGGGAGGGATGAATCATGGCCAGAATCCACCGCCGCAGGCCCTGTGGCTGGCTTCCCATTGTCTGCGCTGCCTTTGGGGCCGGGATCCTGTTCTCCCTGTTTTTTTCCCTCAAGCTGGTGCTGCTGCTGGCGGCAATTTTTCTCATCGCCCTGGGGCTGACGGCCTCCGGTTGAGGGGCGAAGCCAATTTTTTAAAAAGGTGGTGGCGTTCTTGAAAGTCGTCGTGGTCAAGAGTCCGTGGTTTTTGTCCGGAATCCTTCGGTTTTTCTTCAAAATTTAAAAACCATATCCCCGTATGCGGCAGCCAAATCCCTGGACATAATATTTTAACTTTCAAAAACATTAAAGCCTCCACAAAGTGGAGGCTTTAATGTTTTATTTCCCGTCATTCAAATGATGTATGGAAGGCTGCTGCTGGGTAATGCAGTGAATGTTTCCGCCTCCATATGCAATCTCTTTTGTGGGTACTCCCACAATTTTTCTGTCGGGAAAAATTTCTGATAACTGCTTTATGGCAAGGGCGTCGTTCTCGTCCCCGTACTGGGGAAGGATGACGCCTCCGTTGACCAAAAGAAAATTCAGATACGAGGCGCTGCAAAGTTCCCCGGGACGTCTTGGAAGTGCGTACCGTGTATGGTCTACGGCAAAATCAGAAGGAGTCCGTACAGCAACGGCAGGCAGGCAGACCTTATGTACCTTTAAGGCTCTGCCGCGGGCATCCGTAAAGCTGCACAGCATCCGGTATGCTTCCCGGCTTTGGTGATAATAGGGATTCTCCGGGTCGTCGGTCCAAATGCAGGCAACCTCACCGGGACGTACAAAGCATGCCACATTATCTATATGCCCATCTGTTTCCTCAGGATCGATCCCGTCCCTGAGCCAAAGAACCTTCTGAGCCCCCAAATATTCCAGAAGCATTTTTTCAATACTTTCCCGGTCCATATGCGGGTTCCGGTTGGGGTTCAGCAGACACATTTCGGTGGTCAGGACCGTTCCCTGCCCATCTGTGTGAAAACTGCCGCCTTCCAGTATATACCCTCTGGTCTGGTAAAAGTCGATTTCCTCCATTTCGCAAACTTTTTGGGCCACTCTTTGATCCTGGTCCCAGGGGAAATACAGCCCGCCTTCCAATCCTCCCCAGGCGTTGAAGTCCCAGTCCACTGCCCGGATGCCGCCTTTGCCGTTTATAAGAAATGTGGGGCCCACATCCCGCATCCAGGCGTCATTATAGCTGATCTCCACCACCCTGACCTTTTGGGGCAGCTGGCTGCGGCAATGGTCATACTGCTCGGCGCATACCCCTACCGTTACAGGCTCGAAAGCTGAAATTGCTTCCGCTACCTCCCCGAAAGCCCGCTGCGCCGGCTTACCGCCATCGCGCCAGGTATCCGGTCTGAAGGGCCAGAGCATCCAGATCTGATCCTGCCTTTCAAATTCTGCCGGCATCCAGTAGCCGTCCTGTCTGGGCGTACTGTTCAATATTTTCATTCCAGCACTCTCCTTTTACAGTTTCTTTTGTTACCCAGATTATAGAAAACCGTATCAGGAAAAGTAAAGGGAGCGGTTGGATTTTGGACACGGCGGAACAAAGCCGGAAATTGTTACATCTCTGTGTACGGTGTAACGCCATCCGGGGTCAACAGGCTGTAAAACAACATTTCCACAATAGCGATCATGGAGATTCTGGATGTAAGGTCCAGGCCGTTGTGCCAAACCTTATCCGTAAAAACATAAAAATTCAGGTCGCTCAGGTTTTGGATTACATTATTATCCGCTTGTGTGATGGACACGATATGTGGATTGCACCGCAGCCGCGCCTGTTCAATCAGTTCAATGGTTTCCTGCTCCTGCCCTGAAAGAGAAAAAGAAAAAATAATATCGCCATCCCGCATCTGCAATAAGGAAATCTGCTTTTCGTAAGATTCCACAGGATAGAAGCAACGATATCCCAGAGAACTGAACAGCCGGTAGGCATAGTGGGCGGCTTCCCTGCTCAGGCCTCTTCCATAAAAAAATATGGTGGGTTCTTTGGACAGATATTCTATAAACTGTATGATTTGCTCCTGAGAAACTACCCGGACGCTTTCGATGATATTTTTAAGATATTCTTCACTGTAAACCCGTTTCCAAAAGACCTCAGGCAGTTCGTTCTTTTGCAGATGGGAACAGGTAAAGCGTAATGATTCTCCAAATTCCCGGTATCCCTGAAAGCCCAGTTTCTTGACAAACCGCAGGACCGTTGTGGTGGAAACATAGCACTCTTTTGCCAGCGCCCGGATATTCATTGTGTTTACTGCCTGAATATTCTTCACTACATACTCGAATATATGCCGCTCGCTTTCGCTTAAAGAAGATAAATGCGGATTACATTGGTCAAAAAAATCCATCAGCGCGCCCCCCTATGTAACACTGTACACGTAATTGTAACATTTTGCAGTCTTTGTTTCAAGCATTCCTTTTGCAGCAATTCATATAGATTTTCTTTGGGGATTTGACTATCATTTAAGTCAAATCCAGTCAAAAGAAGGCATTTTTAAATTTTATGTCAACAAGGAGGAAAGAACTTTATGGAAGCATTGGAAACCTTGGGGGCCATCAGCCTTGTACCGGTGGCCGTAGTTATTGTATCCGCAATCATTACACGACGATCCATAGAGCCTTTGCTGCTGGGGGGGATCCTGGGATATATCATTCTTTCCCCCACCAATTTTCTCTCATCGTGGATCAACTCCTTGACCACGGTAGCGGGCGAGCTGGGTTGGTACTATGTTCTTTTTGCAGTCAGCGGCATCATTATTCTGCTTCTGGAAAAATCCGGGGGAACGTTGGGATTTGCGGATCTGTTATCCAGGTTCTGCAAAACACAAAAGTCTTCACTGATTATGACCTGGCTGCTGGGCATCATCATTTTTATAGACGACTATCTCAATTGCCTTGCTGTAGGGCTTGCCATGCGTTCCCTTACCGACAAGTATAAAGTTCCCCGTGAATTTCTGGCCTATATTGTAAACTCCACAGGCGCTGTCGTTTGCCTGCTGTTTCCTGTTTCCACCTGGGCTGTTTATATGTCCGCCCAGTTTGAAATGGTGGATGTTACAGTAAACGGAACCGGTCTGGGCGCCTATACCGCATCTATTCCGTATATGCTCTATGCGTGGGCTGCCGTTTTCATCGTTCCCCTTTACGCTCTCAGAACGGTACCCATTTTTGGCCCCATGAAAAAGGCTTTTGCCCGGGCCCAGCTGGGAAGCGTCTTTCCTGAAGGTCACTCCTCTCCCTCTCAAGCGGCTGAAGAATCTCTGGCAAAATCCGGGGCCCATAACTTTATTCTTCCTCTGGCAGCTCTCACCATTGTAGCCCTGCGAACCGGGGATATCCTCTACGGGATCATTGTAGGTATTATCGCCTGCGGTATCGTATATCTTCCCTTCAAGGTTATGAAGCCTTTGGATTTTCTTGCCTGCATTCCGGAAGGCCTTAAGAGCATGGCCACTGTGCTTATCACAATGACAGGTTCCTTTATCCTCAATGCGGTAAACACCGAAATGGGGCTTACCGAATATGTTCTTAATACCGTTACTCCCATTATTTCCGCACCGCTGCTTCCTCTGATTACATTTCTCGTGCTTGCCGCTCTTTCCTTTGCCACAGCCAGCGCCTGGGCCATGGCAACCATTGCATTTCCCATCATCATGCCCCTTGCCGCCGCCGTCGACGCAAATCTCTTTATGGTAGCGGGAGCGCTTATATCGGGTTCCGCCTTTGGTGTGCATGCCTGCTTCTATGGAGACGGCGCCATCCTTACCTGCGCTGCCTGCGACATTGAACCCTTTGATTATGGGCGCACTTCCATTCCTCTGATCGTTGTTCCAACTGTGATCGCATGCGTCGGCTATCTGCTCCTTGGGGTGTTTGCCATGTAACCCAGGGCAACTCATCAGGACGCCTGTTTGTTCATTAATAAAACAGCCGGCAACATCTCTTATGACAGAGAGTTGCCGGCTGTTTTGGTTTTCCGGATCAATCGGGATAGTCCAGGATATAAATATCCACAAACCGGGCGCTGTTGAGCACGCTTTCCAGGTAGCTGTCGTAATACAGGTCCACGTCGATCTGCCCCTGCACCAGGCCGGTGCCGGTATCGTTGGCGATGGCGTAACCGTAGACAAACTTGCCGTCCGGGGTCTTGATATACATCCGGGTACCATAGGGGATCTCATCCGCCCGGACCGCCACAGTCCCCGCCACGCAGTCGCCCAGATCCGGGTGATCCGCGTCGGAATAGACTGCCGAGCCGTAGGCGCTGGGGCCGGCGTAGTAGCCGGTAGCCTTCTGGTTGTGGTAGACGGTGACATAGTTGATGGGGTTGCCGTTTTCATCCAGGGGGAACTCACTGCTGTAATCCAGCTGAGAGATGGCGCTGCCGTCTCCCACCAGGATGGTTTCGGTCTTGGGGGATTTGGTGATCTGGGTATCCATCAGGATGGTCTCCACCACTTCCCCATCCTCCAGGATCTGGTCGTAGGTGTGGATCATGGATCCGTCATAGCCGGCCTCCAGCACCCGGGAGCTGCCCTGGGGGATGAGGCTGGTACCCTTGTAAATGACCTCTTTGGGGATGACCTCCGTTTCCTGGTAGGTGCGGAAGGCCACCCGGGTGATGACGATCTCATCCCCTTCCTCTGCGGGATCCCAGTTGTTGTGGGTCACTTTGTCGTGGGGGCCGATCTCAATGTCGTGCTGGACCAGCAGCTGACCCACCGTACCGCCCAGGCAATTGTACTCGGTGGTGGCGCCGTCCACGGTGACATAAACAGGATAGCCCCGCACCACTGTCAGCTGGGTGAACCGGCCGTCGGGGACATCCATATACACGGCGTCGTTTTCGGTGGTTTCGATCTGCTCGGCCTCCAGGATCTCCTGGGGGTCGCGGCTGGCGGTGACGGTGACCACCGTCTGGTCGCCGTCCACAATATAGACGATGTTGCTCAGATATGCCACGGCAAAAATGACTGCGGACAGCAGGACCGTAAAGCAGGTCAGGGCAAAAGTTCGGCTTGCGATGCCCCGAAGCAGACCGGCGGCCAACCGTCGTATGGTACTTTTTTCCATAGTTTTTTCTGATACTCTCCTTGTCTAAAATGGCCTGGCAAAAGGCCTCACGCCCTCTGGCCCGGACTTCTCAGGGTCCTCAGCCAAAAAGGCATGGGCTATTATACCCACCCTCCCGTGATTTGTCAAGAAAACGGAGGCGAAGCAGGGGATTTTTGCCGGGTTTTTCCCGTCTATTGTGGCCGCTTTCTTGTAGGGCTATACAAATTCCTTTCCTGTTTTTTTCCTGATTTTAGATTTTTGTGAAAAAATACTCCCTTTTTGCCTGCTAATTTGGGGGACATGCCTTTTCCAGCCTGAAAAAAGGCCCTTCTTGCCACCCTGCGGCTTGGCCAAAATCTTCGTCCAAAGGCAGGAAACCTGAAGAGAAAAGACCGCTTCGGACAATCCTTCCAGCGCTTTGGGGCAGGGGCTTTACCCATGGTTTTAATGCCAGACCATTCCCTGAAAAACCGGCAGACTGAGAGAAGCCATATATAGAGTATCATTTCTCCCACCGCGGTCATTTTCCGCCGCACCCCAGGGTAAGCATTCGACTCCGGGGACATGTTTCCCGCATAAATGCTGAGGCTTCCCGGAAACCTGCCATACTGTTTGAGAATGTACCTGGCAGTATTTTGCTGCCGCTCCGGCCTTTTTACCGCTGGACGGCAGTGGGTAAGCATCCGGGCCTGGTACACACTTCCCCCATCCATGATGCTGGTCTGGAAAACCGCCGTGGCGTTTCAGAATCTGTCTCCTGACATTTTTTGTTTCCACTCCGGCCTTTTTATCGCTGGACGGCAGTGGGTAAACATCCGGGCCTGGTACGCTTCCCCCATCCATGATGCTGGTTTGGAAAACCGCCGTGGCGTTTCAGAATCTGTCTTCTGATACTTTTTGTTGCCGCCAAACCCCCGGTTATAAAAAAATCCCGAAGACCCATAGGGTCTTCGGGATAAGGTGCCCGGATAAATAATTATCTCTTGGAGAACTGGGGAGCCCGACGGGCGGCTTTGAGGCCGTATTTCTTGCGCTCCTTCATTCTGGGGTCGCGGGTCAGCAGACCGGCCTTCTTGAGGATGGGGCGCATCTCATCGCCGTGCTGCAGCAGAGCGCGGGCGATGCCGTGGCGGATGGCGCCGGCCTGGCCGGAAACGCCGCCGCCGGCAGCGGTGCAGACGATATCGAACCGGCCCAGGGTGTTGGTGAGGGCCAGAGGCTGACGGACGATGAGCTTCAGGGTCTCCAGACCGAAGTAATCGTCGATATCACGGCCGTTGATGGTGATCTTGCCGGTACCGGCATAGAGACGGACGCGGGCCACAGAGCTCTTGCGGCGGCCGGTGCCGTAGTAATAAGGCTTGCTTTCGTACATGATGCTTCCTCCTTCCGATTACAGGTTCCAGGCTTCGGGCTTCTGGGCGGCATGGGTGTGCTCCGCGCCGGCAAAAACCCGGCACCGGGTCAGGGCCTTGCGGCCGATGGTGGTATCGGGGAGCATTCCTTTAACAGCCAGCATCATGGCCTTCTCAGGGCTTTGGGCCATCAGGGTCTTGTACTGGACCTCTTTGAGGCCGCCAACCCAGCCGGTGTGATGGCGGTAGTATTTCTGCTCCAGCTTGCGGCCGGTGAGGACCGCCTGGGCGGCGTTGACAATGATGACATGATCGCCGCAGTCCACATGGGGGGTAAAGGTGGTCTTGTGCTTGCCCCGCAGCAGAGCGGCGGCAGCAGCGGCGGTACGGCCCAGAGGCTTGCCAGCAGCGTCCAGGATATACCATTTGCGCACGACAGTCTGGGGGTTTGCCATGGTAGTAGACATGATGTTTCCTCCTAATCAGATTTTATCTCCACTTGACGAATATCCCTGCTGAAAGCGCCTGAAAAGCGCACTTGTGGGAAGTCACGTCCTATATTATATCCAGCATCCCGGCCACTGTCAAGGTCTTTTTTCAGATATTTTAATTTGTATTTTCACATCTCTTGTTTTTTCCGTTTTTCTCACGAATACTCTCGATTTCTCACTTCTCATTTCACAAAAAATTCTCTTGAAAAGGGGCTTTGGGCTGCCTGCCCGGGCGGCATGCCCCCAAAACGCCCGCATTGGGAACCCTGCCGGATGCGGACGGCAGAATATTTTTTGCCCGTCCGGCCCTGACCCGGAGCGTCTCGCAAGCACCAGGACCTGACCGGCAGAAAATCTTATGCACTGTTTCCAGGCAGTGGGAGTACCGCTCCATGGGAAAACAGGTTCTCTGCATACCGGGATACCGGGAGAAAAAAACCTTTTTAAGCGTACCGCAGGCTTTCCGGCTGGGCGCCAGTCCCCCGACAGCCCTGATACACTTTAAAAATGGACAGGGCAAGGAAGAAAATCCTGCTGGTGGCCAGCCGCTGCGGCAAAATCAACCCCTTTTCCCTTTGCAGACCATGCTTTTCAGAATCCCTCAATACATACCTGCTCCAATTATGATACAATAGAATACAGTTTACAGAAAGGAGCCATCATGGAAATGACAAAAATACTGTTTGTATGCCACGGCAACATCTGCCGCTCCCCCATGGCGGAATATGTCATGAAAGAGCTGGTGCGCCGGGCGGGGTTGGAGGATCGGTTTGTCATTGCCTCGGCAGCCACCAGCAGCGAGGAACTGGGCAACGACGTCCATCCGGGAACACAGGCCAAGCTGCGGCAGGAGGGAATCCCCTGTCCGCCCCGCCGGGCTGTGCGGATGGAAGCGTCCGATCTGCAGCGCTGGGACTGGCTGGTGGGAATGGACAGCCGCAATATTCTCAATATGCGGCGGATCACTCAAACGTCTCCCGACGACCCGGACGCACAAAAAATCCGGCGGCTTCTGGATTTTACCTCCTGCCCCCGGGATATTGCGGATCCCTGGTATACCGGGGACTTTGATGCCACCTACCGGGATGTGGACCAGGGCTGCCGGGCTCTTTTGGCTTTCCTTACCCGGCATCAATCATAAATAAAAAGGCCGGGGATCTCCCCGGCCTGCCTTGTTTCTGCGGTTTTCAAGCTTTCCCGGTTCTGCCGGTTGGCGGCGCGGTCCGCCGGACAGCGGCGTTTATCCCGGGTGCGCTTCTCTGGAACTGGAGCATGCGCTCTCTTACCAGTCGCTGACGTGCCCCCGCTGGATGGCCCCCAGGATGCGGTTTTTCAGCCCGTGATCCTGACGTTCCAGCTCCCGGAGGAATCCCCTCCCCTTCTGCCGGTTGGTGGTGCGGTCCACCGGGCAGCGGCGCTGATCCCGGGTGCGCTTCCCCGGAACCGGAGCACGCGCTCTCTTACCAGTCGCTGACGTGCCCCCGCTGGATGGCCCCCAGGATGCGGTTTTTCAGCCCGTGATCCTGACGTTCCAGCTCCCGGAGGAATTCCTTGGTCTTTTGCCGGTTGGTGGCGCGGTCCACCGGACAGCGGCTTTTGACAATGGGCAGTTCCCCGCTCCGGGCGGCCCGGGATACGTCCCGCTCCGGGGCGTATACCATGGGCCGGATCACCGTCAGATCTTTTCGGCTCAGGTAGGTCACCGGGGAAAAGCACCCCACCCGCCCTTCGTTGAAAAGATTCATGATAAAGGTTTCCACCGCGTCGTCGGCATGGTGGCCCAAAGCCACCTTGTTGCAGCCGTTGGCCTTGGCCAGATCGTGGAGGGCCCCCCGCCGCATCCGGGCACAGAGGCTGCAGGGATTCTCCTCCTGACGCAGATCAAAGACGATATGGCCGATCTCGGTCCGGCGCACCTGGTACTCCACTCCCAGCTGGCGGCAATACTCCTCAATGGGGGTGTAATCCTGCTCCACCCCTTCAAAGCCGGGGTCCAGGGTGGCGGCCAGAACCTGATAATCCACCCCTATGAATTCCCGGAGCCGCGCCAGCCCGGTGAGCAGGACCATGGAATCCTTGCCCCCCGAAACACCTACCAGCACCTTATCCCCGTCCCGAAGCATTTCATAGTCGGTAATGGCCTTGCGCATATATCCCAGCATCTTCTGGATGCTCATTGTTCCGTCTCCTCTCCTGCCGGAGCGCCGGCTTTCTCCTTCTCCTCCCCGTCCCGGGCGAGAACATATTCCCGCACCAGAGGAAGCAGGCTGCGGGGAACGCTGGCATCCAGCTCCACGCCCCCGGGGCCATATTCCCGGGCAAATACCCGGCCTCCCGAGGCGATGCGTGCCTCCAGCTCCCCCTGGGCATAGGGCAGCAGCAGCCGCAGCCGCAGATGGGTGGCGGGCAGCGCCCTCTGGATGGCCGCCAGCAGGACGTCCAGTCCCGCCCCTGTCCGGGCGGAGATCCGCACCGTGCGTTCTCCCGGAAGGTCGGCGTCTGCCGGGGCCAGGTCACATTTGTTCAGGACGGTCAGGATGGGGGTCCCTTCCGCCCCCAGCTCCCGGAGAAGATCCCGGGTCACCGCCAGCTGCTCCTCCATACCGGGACTGGCGGCGTCGCAGACGTTGAGGATCAGGTCGGCGGTGGCGGCTTCCTCCAGGGTGGATTTGAAGGCCTCCACCAGATGATGGGGCAGTCTCCGCACCAGGCCCACCGTGTCGATGAGCATGATCCGGCGGCCGTCCGGGAGGGTGAGGGCCCGGGCTGTGGGATCCAGGGTGGCAAACAGCTTGTCCTCCGCCAGCACTCCCGCCCGGGTCAGAGCATTGAGGAGGGTGGATTTGCCCACATTGGTGTATCCCACAATGGCCACTGTGGTGACCCCATCCTTTTTCCGGCGCTTGCGCCGCTGCTCCCGCCGGGCGGTCAGCTGCTCCAGATCCCGCTCCAGGGCGGTGATCCTCCGCCGGATATGACGGCGGTCGGTTTCCAGCTTGCTTTCGCCGCCGCCCCGCCGGGCGCCGCCTCCGCCGCCTCCGCCGCCTCCCTGCCGGGAGAGCCGGGCACCCTGGCCCATGAGCCGGGGCAGTTGGTACCGCAGCCGGGCAAGCTCCACCTGCAGCTTGCCCTCGCTGGATACCGCCCTCCGGCCAAAAATCTCCAGGATCAGCATGGTGCGGTCTATCACGGGGCGGCCGCAGGCATCCTCCAGGTTGCGGATCTGGGCCGGAGAAAGCTCATGGTCAAAGATCACCAGATCCGCGCCGCAGTTCTCCGCAAACCGGGTCAGTTCCTCCACCCGGCCGCTGCCCAGGGCCGTGGCCGGATCCAGCTCTCCTTTCTTCTGGGTCACCATCCCCAATACGTCGATCTCCGCCGCCGAGGCCAGTTCCCGCAGCTCTTCCAGGGAGACTTCCACATCATATTCCCCGGTATCCACCGCCGCCAGAATTCCCCGTTCCCGGGGACGGGGGGTCATCATTTCTTCCACCGACATCCCACTCCTGTTTCTTTTTCCATCCGCTTTCCGCTGCCGCAGCGCCCCCTGTTCCGGGGAAGCTGCCCGTGTTACCGGACTATTATGGCACAGCGGCGAAAATTTATCAACCACCCGCCGGGGAATCCGGGGAAAAGGGCATGGGAAAGCCCCCGGAAGGCATCCGGGGGCTTTTATGACTGTAAAAAAGCCGGCTTCTCAGCGGTACAGGTTGACCCGCACCACATTTTCAATGGCAGCGATCCGGTCCGCCACGGCGTCGGTGACCGTTCCGTCCACATCGGCCACCGTGTAGGCCATGTCCCTGCGGGACTTGTTGGTCATGTTCTGGATATTGATCCCCGCCTGGGACAGGGCGTTGGTGATGCCGGAAATCATGGCGGGGACGTTGCGGTGGAGCACCGCCACCCGGGTGCGGGTGGACCGGGGCATGGAAACGTCGGGGAAATTGACCGAGTTGCGGATGTTGCCGTTTTCCAGGTAATCCACCAGCTCCTGAGCCGCCATGCAGGCACAGTTGTCCTCCGACTCGGGAGTGGATGCGCCCAGATGGGGGATAGCCAGCACTCCCGGCTTGCCCAGCAGGGCGTCGCAGGGGAAGTCGGTGACATAGCACCGCACCTGCCGCTCCTCCAGAGCCGTCAGGATGTCCTCATTGGACACCAGCTCTCCCCGGGCAAAGTTGAGGATACGGACCCCGTGCTTCATCATGGCGATGGACTCGCTGTTGATCATGTGCCGGGTGTCCCCCGTAAGGGGAACATGGATGGTGATGAAATCGCAGTTCTCATACACCTCCTTGGCGGTGGCGGCGTGGTGGATGCTCCGGGAGATGTTCCAGGCCGCGTCCACCGACAGGTAGGGGTCGTAGCCGTAGACCTCCATCCCCAGCTGCCGGGCGGCGTTGGCCACCATGACGCCGATGGCCCCCAGGCCGATGACCCCCAGCTTTTTACCCAGCACCTCAGGGCCTACAAACCGGCCCTTTTCCTTCTCCACCAGCTTGGGAACCTCCTCCCCCTGACCGGCCAGGCTCTGGACCCAGGTCATGGCGGGGTAGACCCGCCGGGCGGACAGGAGGATGCCGAAAAGGGTCAGTTCCTTAACGGCGTTGGCATTGGCCCCCGGGGTGTTGAAGACCACGATCCCCGCGTCGGAGCATTTGTCCAGGGGGATGTTATTGGTGCCCGCCCCCGCCCGGGCAATGGCCTTGAGGCTGGGGGGAAAGGCCATCTCATGGAGGGAGGCGGACCGGACGATGATGCCGTCGGGGTTGGCCACCTCATTGCCGCAGAGGAACTTTTGCTTGTCAAAAATATCCATGCCCACAGGGCTGATCTTGTTCAGGGTCTGAATGGTAAACAAAGGACTTCTCCTCCTTACTGCGCCGGGCCGGAGGCTCAGCGGTTGTCTGTCTCAAATTTCTTCATAAACGCAACCAGCGCCCGGACCCCTTCCACCGGCATGGCGTTGTAGATGGAGGCCCGCATCCCGCCCACCGAGCGGTGGCCCTTGAGGTTGACCAGGCCGGCGGCCTCCGCCTCCCGGATAAATTTCTTTTCCAGATCGGCGTCGCCGATGACAAAGGGGACGTTCATGAGGGAGCGGCTGTTCCGTTCCACGGTGCCCCGGAAGAAGGAGGAGCTGTCCAGATAATCATAGAGGATGGCAGCCTTTTCCCGGTTGATGGCGGCCATGGCGGACAGGCCGCCCAGGGATTTGAGCCACTCCAGCACCAGCCCGCAGACATAAATTGCGTAGGTGGGCGGGGTGTTGAACATGGAATCGTTGTCGGCATGGGTCTTGTAGTCCAGCATGGTGGGGATCCCCTCCCGGGCATGGCCGATCAGGTCCTCCCGGATGATGGCCACCACCACCCCGGCGGGGCCAAAGTTCTTCTGGGCGCCGGCAAACAGCATGCCGAACCGGGAAACATCCATCGGTTCGCTGAGGAAGCAGGAGGACACGTCCGCCACCAGGGGCACGGAGCCGGTATCGGGGACCTCCTGGAAGGCGGTTCCGTAAATGGTGTTGTTGTAGCAGATATAGAAATAATCCGCCTGGGGGTCGCAGGCCTCCCGGGGGATGTTGGGAATATAGGAGTAGGTTTTGTCCTGGCTGGAGGCCACCACATTCACCTGCCCTACCTTCCGGGCTTCCTCAATGGCTTTTTTGGCCCACTGGCCGGTGAGGACATAGTCGGCTTTGCCGGTGGTCATCAGGTTCAGGGGCACCATGGAAAACTGCAGGGAGGCCCCGCCCTGGAGGAAAAGCACCTTGTAGTTGTCGGGAATGGCCATCACTTCCCGGAGGAGGGCTTCGCAGTGTGCGATAATCTCACCGTATTCCCGGGATCGATGGCTCATCTCCATCACGGACTGCCCTGAAGAGCCGTATTCCACCATCTCCCTGGACGCCCGTTCCAGCACCGGCAGGGGCAGCATGGACGGACCGGCGGAAAAATTATACACTCTTGCCATACCAATTTCCTCCTCTTGCAAAATAGATTGCCTCCGGGAAGGGGGTTCCCGTGAGGTATGTAAGGTACATTATATTGCTTTAACCCGCCAAAGTCAACAAAAACAAGTTGTATTTTTGTAAGGACAAACAATCCGTTTGTCTGTTTTTCACAGAAGCACAGGGGACAACTTTTTCGTGCGCCGGTGTTAAAATTTTAATTTGCCCCCCGGTGGTTGTGTTCCCGGCCCAAAAGAGCTATCATGGTAGTAAATACGCGCACCGCCGTGCCCGGGAGGTGCAGGCTTGGAACTGTATACGCCCCGATGTCTCATCCGCCCCTTTGCCCCGGAAGATCTGGAGGACTTTATGGCCTACCGGAACGATGCCGCCTGGATGAAATACCAGGGCTTCAAGGGTTTGAGCCGCCGGGAGTACCAAGCGGCGCTCCTGGGGAAGCACACGCTGGAACAGGGGCTTCAGCTGGCGGTGGTCCTACGGGACTCCGGCCGCCTGGCGGGAGACCTGTACCTGCGCCGGGAGGGCGGAGACCTTTGGCTGGGCTTCACCGTCTCCCCTGCCCGGGCGGGTCAGGGCTATGCCCGTGAGGCCGCCGCCCGGGTTCTGGAATGGGCCGGTGAAACGGGCTTCCGCTGCGTCCTGGCCCATACCCATGAGGAAAACCTTCCTTCGGCGGCGCTGCTGCGGCGGCTGGGCTTCCGCCAGGCCGGCCGGGAGGAGGAACTGCTGCTTTTTGTCTTTTTCCCGGAGGGCTCCTCTCCTCCCCAGGGGCTTTTTCCCCACTACGACGCAAAGGAGAATCTTTTATGAACAGTCTTGGTCTGGCCTTTCAGGTGGTTTTGCCCATCTTTTTGATGCTGGCTCTGGGATATCTGCTGCGGCAAACCGGTCTGGCCGATGAGCACACCCTGGCAGGCTGCAATACCCTGGTTTTCCGGGTCTTCCTCCCTGCCGTCCTCTTCCGCAATATCTATACCGCCGACCTCACCACCGCCTTTGACGGACGGCTGATGCTCTATACCGCCGTGGCTACCGTCCTCATTTTTGTGCTGCTGGTCCTTTTCATCCCCCTCACCGAAAAATCCAACCCCAAGCGCAGCGCCATGGTCCAGGGCGTTTACCGGACCAATTTTATCCTTTTCAGCATTGCCATCACCGACGCCCTTTACGGACCCGGACACGGCGGCATCGCGGCTCTGCTGGTGGCGGTGGTCATTCCCCTTTCCAATGTCCTTACCGTCCTGATTATGGAATATTACCGCAGCGGCCGGGTGGAGCCCAAAAGGCTCTTTGCCGGCATGGCCCGGAATCCCCTGATCATCGGCTCCCTGCTGGGGGTCCTCTTCCTCCTCACCGGCTGGAAGCTCCCCGATGTGGTGATGAATACCCTGGGGGACATCGGCGGCGTGGCCACGCCTCTGGCGCTTATCGTCCTGGGAGGCACCTTCCGCTTCCAGGGACTGGGCCAGTCCGCACGGCCTTTGATGGTCTGCCTGGTGGCCAATCTCATCCTGGTGCCCCTGATTTTCCTCCCCCCTGCGGCGCTGCTGGGCTTCACCGGCCCCCAAATCGCCGCTCTGCTGGCTCTGTTTGCCTCTCCCACCTCGGTATCCAGCTATGCCCTGGCCTGTGAAATGGGAGCCGACGGCGAACTGGCGGGACGGATCGTGGTGGTCAATTCCGCCGCTTCGGTGGTCACCCTTTTCCTGTGGATCTTTGCCCTGTCCCGGGTGGGACTGCTGTAACACCGGAGCATCCCTTCCAATCATTTTCATCACACTGCTGTAAAGGATCTGAAAAAGCCATGGAAAATCTCCTTCTCTCCGCACGGGTCATGCTCCCCATTTTTCTCATGCTGACCCTGGGATACCTGCTCCGCCGCGTCAGCCTGGTGGACGACCATACCCTTTCCGGCTGCAACTCCCTGGTGTTCCGGGTTTTTCTCCCCGCCATGCTTTTCCAAAACGTCTACAATACCGATGTGGCCACTGCCTTTAATCCCCGGCTGCTGGCTTTTGCCGTGGGGGGAACATTGGCCCTCTTTGCCCTGTCCATGATCATCATCCCCCGGCTGGAAACAGACCGGCCCAAACAGGCCTCCATGGTTCAGGCAGTATTCCGCAGCAATTTTGTTATCTTTGGCCTTCCGGTGACTGCCGCCCTCTTCGGTCAGGAGAAGGTGGGAGTGGCGGCCATCCTGGTGGCGGCGGTGGTGCCCCTTTTCAATGTTCTGGCCGTCTTTGCCCTGGAATACTTCCGGGGAGGAAAGGTGGATCTGAAAAAAGCCCTCCGGGGCGTGGTCACCAATCCCCTGATTATCGGCGCCGGGCTGGGACTTTTCTGTCTTCTTACCGGCCTGCGCCTCCCCGCTCCGGTGGAAAGCACCATTTCTGACGTGGGCCATGTGGGCACCCCCCTGGCCCTGATCGTTCTGGGCGGTACCTTCCGCTTTTCTGCCCTTCGGTCTTCCGCCCGGCAGCTGGTCATCTGCGTGGTGGGCCGTTTGCTGGTGGGCCCCGCCATTTTTCTCTCCGCCGCGGCCCTGCTGGGCTTCCGGGAGGTAGAAATAGCCGCACTCATCTCCCTTTTTGCTTCCCCCACGGCTTCCAGCTCTTACCCCATGGCCTGCGAAATGGGGGCCGACGGAGAACTGGCAGGACAGGCTGTGGTCTGCAATTCCTTCTTTGCCATCTTCACCGTTTTCTTCTGGATCTTCCTCTTCAAACAGCTGGGGATCATGTGATCCGGCCTCTTAAAAGGCTCAAAACCATGGGCCATCCCCAAAAGCAGGGAATCCATCCCGCCGTGGGACTGCTTTTCTTCTCCGCCGGTCCTTCCACCCGGTCCTTTTCTCCCCCAAAAAGCCAGGTGCCCCTTCCCAAACCGGGAAAGGGCACTTTTTGCTTCCTGCAAACGGCAAATTTATTTCTCCCAAAAAGCCTGCAATCCTCTGGGTCCACTCTCTCAGCCGGGAATCCATCCGCCGTGGGACTGCTTTTCTTCTTCGCCGGTCCTTCCATCCGGTCTTTTTCTCCTCTAAAAAGCCAGCGCCCCTTCCCAAACCGGGAAAGGGCACTTTTTGCTTCCTGCAAACGGCAAATTTATTTCTCCCAAAAAGCCTGCTATCCCCTGGGTCCACTCTCTTAGCCGGGAATCCATCCCACCGTGGGACTGCTTTTCTTCTTCGCCGGTCCTTCCATCCGGTCTTTTTCTCCTCTAAAAAGCCAGCGCCCCTTCCCAACCCGGGAAAGGGCGCCTGTTGGCTTTTTATGAACAGAAGATCCCCTGATTTTTGATTCTCAACCAGGGATTTTTTCCTGTTATTTTTGCGGCCTCCGGTCCTGCTTTCCGGGCAGACAAAGCAGGGATCACACCCGCCAGGCGCGGCGGAAATCAAAACCGCCTCCCGGAAGGATGGATACCCCCGTGACTCCCGGACCTACAGCGTAATAGGCCGACTGGGCATAGAGGGGGATCGCCACTGCTTCATCCAGCAGTTTCTGCTCTGCCTGGCGGTACAAGGAAACCGACTGGTCCAGCTGGGAGGCCGACTGGGCCTGCTCCAGAAGCCGGTCGTATTCCGGATCGGCATAGCCGGTATGGTTGGCCGCCGAACCGGAAGTAAAGGCCGTCAAGGTCCCGGCAGGATCGTCCCCGCTGGTCTGGACGGGCAGAATGGCCATATCCCAGTTTTCTCCGCCGTACAGGTCCAGATAATACTGACTCTCCGGCAGGATGCGCAGGTTGACATACTGGTTCAGGCCCTGCTGCCACAGCTTCTGGAAATAGCCCGCCAGGGAGCCCATTTCCGTCCACTGGGGCACCAGCAGGGTCAGGGTGGGCAAGGTGTCATAGCCGGCCTCCGCCAGTCCCTGTTCCAGCAGTTCCCGGGCCGTCCCGCTGTCCGTCTGGGGCAGCCGGGGCTTTCCCGCCAGCTCCAGGTAGCTTTTGTCAAAGACCCGGGCGCCCGGCGGTACCAGAGAATCCGCCGGGGTATAGGGCTCCGGCGTCCGCTGGCCCAGTTCCTCACGTTCCAGCACCGAAGCCAGGGCCAGCCGTACCCCGTCGTTGGCCAAAACCTCTTTGCGCTGGTTAAAGGCCAGCACCCACACCGCGTCGTCAAAGGCGGTACAGGCGGCTCCCTGCTTTTCCAGTTCCTCCAGATCGCCGTACTCCACCTGGGCAATGTCCGATTTTCCCTCCAGGAACAGTTCCCGGGGGGTATGTACCGAGCCGTCCTCCTCCTGGAGCCGGCTGGTGTAAAAAATCACCTGGGGTCGGGTCAGGCCCTCTTCCTGCCGGTATTGCTGGGAAGCTTCCAGCACCAGGGAATTTTCGTTGTCCCACCGGGCCAGGCGGTAGGGGCCGTTGCACTGAAGATAAGGGGCTTCCAGGCCATAGCGCCCCCGGGTCTCTTCAAAAAACGTCTGGCTGCAGGGCATGGCGGGGGGTTCCGCCAGCCGCCGCAGGAAAAAAGGCGCCGCCTGGGTCAGGGTGATGCGGAGGGTCCGCTGGTCGATGGCCTCCACGCCGATGGACTCCACCGGAGCCTCCCCGGCCAAAGCCTCCGCCGCGCCCCGGATCATCAGGTACTCCCCGCAATAGGGGGAGGGTACCTGGGGATCAAAAAGCCGGCGGAAGGCAAACTCAAAATCATAGGCGGTGACAGGTCCGCCGTCCGCGTCGGGATCCCGGCCGTCGTAGCGGCTCCACCGTGCATCCTCCCGCAGGGTAAAGGTGTAGGTAAGGCCATCGGGCGAAAGGGTGAAGTCCTCTGCCGCCGCGGGTACGATGGTACCGTCAGCCTCCTGGCGCACCAGACCCTCCAGGCAGTTTGCGATGATGACCCGTGCCCAGGGGTCGGTGGCAAATTGGGGATCCAGGTTGCCGATCCCCCCCGCCATATCCAGGCGGAGAGGCTTGCTCTCCTCCCCGCCGCAGCCGGCCAGGCCCAGTACCAGACAGAAGGCCAGAGCCAGGCTCCACAGCTTCTTCATGGTCCCTTATTCCTCGCCGTCGTGGGAAGATCCGGCTTCCTCCGCCGGTTCCTCCGCCTCAGACAGGCCGTCGGAAGCGTCCTCCTCAGAGGCTTCCTCCTCGTCACCGGCGCTTTCCCTGGGGGCGCGGGCCAGGGAAACCACCCGGGCGCCCTCGGCGACCCGCATGGCCCGGACGCCGCCGCCGTAGCGGGACTGGATGGCGATCTGCTCCACGGGGATACGGATGATGACGCCGTCGTCGGAAATGAGGATCACATCGTCGTCATAATCCACCACACGGATGGCCGCCACCAGGGTGTCCTTGCCCTGGGTATCGTAGTTGCGGATGCCCTTGCCTCCCCGCTGCTGGATCCGGTAGTCCTCCAGGGAGGTCAGGCGGCCGGCTCCCTTCTCGCTGATGGTAAGGAGGTAGGCGCCGGGACGGACCCGGGCCATACCCACCACCGCGTCGTCCTCCTCCAGGCGGATGGCCCGGACGCCCATGGCGCTGCGGCCCATGGGTCGGACGTCGGTTTCGGCAAAGCGGATGGCCATGCCCCGGGCGGTGGCGATGATCAGCTGGTCGTCGCCGCTGGTATGGCGGACCCAGGCCAGCTCATCCCCCTCCTCCAGGGTGATGGCAATGATGCCGCCCTTGCGGATGTTGCGGTAGGCGCTGAGAGGAGTGCGCTTGACGGTGCCCTGACGGGTCACCATCACCAGATAGCTTTCCTCCTCCAGACTGAAGTCCCCGGCCACCCGGATCATGGCGGTGATCTTCTCATCCTTTTCGATGGGAAGGAGATTCACCACGTTCATCCCCTTGCCGGTGCGGGAGCTTTCGGGGATCTCGTAGCCCTTGATGCGGTACATCTTGCCCTTGCTGGTAAAGAACAGAACATAGTCGTGGGTGGAACAGATAAACAGCTCCTCCGCAAAGTCCTCCTCACGGCGGGTCATGCCGGAAACGCCCCGGCCGCCCCGGCGCTGGGTGCGGTAAGCGTCCAGGGACTGGCGTTTGATATAGCCGAAATGGGTCAGGGTGATGGCGCAGTCCTCCTGGGGGATCAGGTCCTCGATGTCCACCTCTCCGGAAACGGTCATGATCTCGGTGCGCCGGTTGTCGGCAAACTTGTCCCGGATCACCTGCATTTCCTTCTTGATGATGTCGTAGATCTTGCGGTCATCCGCCAGGATGGATTCCAGCTCCTGCACCTTGGCCATAATGCCGGTCAGCTCCTCCTCGATGCGGATCCGCTCCATGCCGGACAGCTGGCCCAGCTGCATGGCCACAATGGCCGCGGCCTGGGGATCGGTGATGCCGAACCGCTCCATCAGGTTCTTTTTGGAGTCATTGCGGTCCCGGGAATGGCGGATGATCTGGATGACCTCGTCGGTGTTGTCGCAGACGATCTTCAGGCCTTCCAGGATATGCTCCCGGTCCCGGGCTTTTTTCAGCTCAAACATGGTGCGCCGGGTGATGACGCTGAACTGGTGCTTCAGGTACTCCTGGAGCATCTCCTTGAGGGTGAGGATCCGGGGGACCCCGTCCACCAGAGCCAGCATGATGACCCCCACCGTATCCTGCATCTGGGTGTAGGAATACAGCTGGTTGAGCACCACCTGGGCGTTGGCGTCCTTTTTCAGCTCGATGACGATGCGCATGCCGTCCCGGTCCGACTCATCCCGCAGGTCGCTGATCTGGTCGATGCGCTTATCCTTCACCAGTTCCGCGATGTGCTCGATCATCCGGGCCTTGTTGACCATATAGGGGATCTCGCTGACAATGATCCGCTCCCGGCCGTTCTTGAATTCCTCGATCTCGGCCCGGGCCCGGAGGATGATCTTGCCCCGGCCGGTGCCGTAGGCACTGCGGATGCCCGAGCGGCCCATGATGATGCCTCCCGTGGGGAAGTCGGGACCCTTGATGTATTCCATCAGCTGGTCCAGAGAGGCGTCGGGGTTGTCGATGAGATAGTCGGCGGCGTCAATGACCTCCCCCAGGTTGTGGGGAGGAATGTTGGTGGCCATACCCACCGCGATGCCGGTGGAGCCGTTGGCCAGCAGGTTGGGGAAGCGGCTGGGCAGGGCGGCAGGCTCCTTTTTGGTGTCATCGTAGTTGCTGTTCCAGTCGATGGTGTCCTTGTCGATATCCGCCAGCATCCACAGGGCGATTTTGCTCATCCGGGCCTCGGTGTACCGGTAGGCAGCCGGTGGGTCGCCGTCCACCGAGCCAAAGTTGCCGTGGCCGTCAATGAGGGGATACCGCAGGGAAAAGCTCTGGGCCATCCGCACCATGGCGTCATAGACCGAGGCGTCGCCGTGGGGATGGTAGGAGCCCAGCACGTCGCCCACGATGGTGGCGGACTTGCGGTAGGGTTTATCGGGGGTCAGTCCCGCCTCGTCGGCGGCATACAGGATCCTGCGGTGGACGGGCTTGAGGCCGTCCCGCACGTCGGGGAGGGCCCGGTCCACGATCACCGACATGGAATAGGCCAGGAAGCTGCCCCGCATTTCCTTGTCGATGTCCACCTGGATGATCCGGGAGTTTTCCGGAGTAATGGGTACGATGGGATTGTTTTCGTGATCGTTCATGGATGATGCTCTCCCTTAAATATCCAGATTGGTGGCGTATTTGGCGTTCTGTTCAATAAATTCCTTCCGGGGCTGGACCTTGTCGCCCATGAGGATGGAGAAGGTCTCGTCGGCCTTGACGGCGTCCTCCATGGTCACCTGGAGCATGACCCGGCGCTCCGGGTCCAGGGTGGTCTCCCACAGCTGATGGGGGTCCATCTCGCCCAGGCCCTTGTACCGCTGGATCTCCACCTTGCCGGTGCCGTCGGGGTTCAGCTCAGCAATGCACTGGTCCCGCTCCGCGTCGGAGTAGGCGTACCGCACCTGCTTGCCCCGGGTCAGCTTAAAGAGGGGCGGCTGGGCGATGTAGATATGCCCCAGCTCAATGAGGGGGCGCATATAGCGGAAAAAGAAGGTCAGAAGCAGCGTACGGATGTGGCTGCCGTCCACGTCGGCATCCGCCATGATGACCACCTTGTTGTAGCGGATCTTGGAGGGGTCCAGTTCCTCCCCCACTCCGCAGCCCAGGGCGGTGATGACGGGCAGCAGCTTTTCGTTGGTATAGACCTTATCCAGCCGGGCCTTTTCCACGTTGAGCATCTTGCCCCAAAGAGGCAGGATGGCCTGATACCGGCGGTCCCGGCCGTCCTTGGCGGAGCCGCCCGCCGAGTCGCCCTCCACGATGTACAGCTCGGTGCGGACGTTGTCCCGCTCGGAGCAGTCGGCCAGCTTGCCGGGAAGGGAAGCGGTCTCCAGAGCGGATTTGCGCCGGGTCAGCTCCCGGGCTTTCCGGGCGGCCTCCCGGGCCCGGGAAGCGGTCAGGGATTTTTCGATGATGGCCCGGGCCACGGTGGGGTTCTCCTCAAAGAAGGTGGTGAGTTTTTCGGTGACCATGGCGTCCACCAGGGAACGGATCTCGGTATTGCCCAGCTTGGCCTTGGTCTGGCCCTCAAACTGGGCCTCCCGCAGCTTCACCGAGATCACCGCCGTCAGACCCTCCCGGACGTCCTCGCCGGACAGGGCCTTATCCGCCTCCTTGAGGAAGCCGAACCGCCGGGCGTAGTCGTTCATCACCCGGGTCAGGGCCGCCTTGAAGCCCGCCTCATGGGTGCCGCCCTCCACGGTGTTGATGTTGTTGGCAAAGGAGAGGATCATCTCATTGTAGCTGTCGTTATACTGCATGGCCACCTCGGCGGTGCTTTCGCCGTCGTCGCCGCTGGTGATGTAGATGACCTCGTCGTGGAGAGTCTCCAGCCCCTTGCGGGTATGGATATACTCCACAAAGGAGGTGATGCCCCCTTCATAGCACATGGAGTCCTGGACCGGCTCCGTCTCCCGCCGGTCGGTGAGGGTGATCCGCACGCCGGCATTGAGGAACGCCTGCTCCCGCAGCCGGGTGTGGAGGGTCTCATAGTCGTAATGCAGGTCCTCAAACATCTGGTAATCGGGCTTGAAGGTGACGGTGGTGCCGGTCTCCCCGGTGGTGCCGATGACCTCCAGAGAGGTAACGGTCTTGCCCCGCTCAAAGCGCTGGCGGTGGATATGGCTGCCGTCACGGACCTCCACTTCCAGCCACTCGGAAAGGGCATTGACCACCGAGGCGCCCACGCCGTGGAGGCCGCCGGAGACCTTGTAGCCGCCGCCGCCAAACTTGCCGCCGGCGTGAAGGATGGTAAAGACCACCGTCACCGCGGGGATCCCCTGCTGATGCTGGATGCCCACAGGGATACCGCGGCCGTTGTCCGCCACCCGGATCACGTCTCCGGGGAGGATATCCACTTCAATGTGGTCGCAGTAGCCGGCCAGAGCTTCGTCGATGGCGTTATCCACGATCTCATAGACCAGATGATGCAGCCCCCGGGGACCGGTGGAGCCGATATACATGCCCGGGCGTTTGCGCACCGCTTCCAGGCCCTCCAGGACCTGGATCTGGTTCTCGTCGTACTGTTGATTGGGGTGATTGTTGTTCTGCACCTGCTCTTACTCCCTTTTTCTCTAAGTCAGTGTGTGATCCGGTGGGGCAAAGGGCCTGCCGGCGGTCCGGCCTTCCCCGCCCATCCGGGATGATATATCTTGTATTGCATCACGGAGATTTTTCCTTTTCCCGGGGAAAGGACCCTTTTCCAAGGCGGTCCCCCTTTCCCGGAGAAAATTCCCCATGTTCTCTTTCTTTCAAAAAGCAGAGCGGAAGGCTCTGCCCCGGTTCCCCAAAGGGGTCCCGAATTTTTCCCCGGTTTTCCGGTCCCCGCCGTTTCCTCAGGAAACCTGCCGGGTCGTGTTTTCCCATTCCGGGAGAACAGGATGCCCGGGGAATCTCTCTGCCTCCGGTTCCCCAAAGGAGTTCCGAATTTTTCCCCGGTTTTCCGGTCCCCGCCGTTTCCTCAGGAAACCGGCCGGGCCGTGTTTCCCCGTTCCGGGCCACAGGATGCCCAGGGAATCTCTCTGCCTCCCGGACAGGCCTGGCGGTTTCTTCCCATGACGGGTGCCCGCCATTCTCCTTCCCTGTCCCGGCTTATCCAGATGGTTCCTCCGGGCCGGGGCCGGAAAGCTTTGCCGTCCGCAGCCGCGGCCCTCCGGGGATTTTTCCGCTTTCCCGGGCCGTCTCTATACGTTGGCGATGTGGTCGATATACCCCGTGCGCTTGCGGAGGGTGGCGGAAGAGATCTGGCTGATATAGACCCGGGAACCTCCTTTGCGGGTGTGACAGAGGACAAAGGTTTTGGGCAGCTCGTCGGTGACGTTGACCACCTGGCCCGACTTCTGGGCCACAGCCAGGAACCGCTTGGTCCCCTTGGAGACGGTGGCGTTGTCCATGTCAAAGATCCCCACCACATCCTCTGTTTTTACCACGGTGTCCTGTCCCAGATGCAGGTACATCAGGACCCCTCCTTTTTTTCATTCTTTTTGCCCTTTCCGGGGCGTCCGGCGGCTGCCGGTTCCTTTGTGCCGGGCTTTTCTTCCCCGGGGGAAGGGGCGAAGCGCCGCACGCTTTTGATCCCGCCCTGGCGCACCCGCATGGCCGCGCCCTCCCGGATGCCCCGGAAGCCGCTGCGGTCACAGCAGGTAATAAACACCTGCCCCCCGTGGATGCCGGAAAGAAAATAGTCCCGGCGCTTTTTATCCAGTTCCGAAAGGACATCGTCCAGCAGTACCACCGGTTCCTCCCCGGCCACCTCCCGGATGATGGCGCATTCCGCCAGCTTCAGGGTAAGGGCGCAGCTGCGCTGCTGCCCCTGGGAACCAAAGCTTCGGGCGGAGGCGCCGTCAATGAGCAGTTCCAGGTCGTCCCGCTGGGGGCCGATGGTGGTATAACCGCACCGCAGGTCCTCCCGGCGGCTCCGGGCCAGAGCTTCCAGAATCAGGGCCTCCCCCTCCCGGGGGGTCAGTTCCAGGCTCTGCCAGTTTCCCGGCACCGTACACTGATAGGCGGCGGTCAGCTGCTCCCGCCCGGCGGAAATGCCGGCGTAGATCTCCGACGCCCGGGGAGAAAGCCGGGCGATGTACCGGCACCGGGCGTTGATGAGGGAATAGGCCAGACGGGCAAAGCTCCGGTCCCATACCTCCAGCAGCTCTTCCATGCCGGGATGGGAGGCCATATCCGCCAGCAGGCTGTTCCGCTGGCTCACCGCCCGGCCAAAGTCGGCCAGCATCCGCAGATACCGGGGCATCACCTGGCTGATGGCTCCGTCCAGGAAGGCTCGCCGCTGGGCGGGACCGTCCTTGACCAGGGCCAGCTCGGCGGGAGAAAAGACCACCGCCAGAAACTCCCCCGTCAGCTCCGAAGGCTGGATGGGCGCTCCCCCCAGGGAAGCGGTCTTTTTGCCGCCGCCCAGGGTAAGCACCGCCTCCTGGGTGCGGCCTCCGGTGCGGAAATCCGCCTGGATCCGGGCAAAGGGCTGGCCGAAGCGGACAAAATCACTTTCCCGGCTCTGACGGAAGCTTTTCTGCCCGGTGAGGAGGTAGAGGGCCTCCACCAGATTGGTCTTGCCCTGGGCGTTGTCCCCGTAAATAATGTTCACTCCGGGATGGGGCTCCAGCTCCAGGGAGGGTATATTGCGGAAGTCCTGCAGGCAAAGCCGTTCAACCCACACCGGAAACGACCTCGTATTCCTCCCCGTACAGGGATACCCGGTCTCCCGGATGAAGCTTTTTGCCCCGCATCAGGCAGGCCTCGCCGTTGACCAGCACTTCCCCGCCCTGGACCAGCTCCTTGGCCTGGCCGCCGGTCTCCGCCGCGCCGCAAAATTTCAGAAAAGCGTCCAGCTTGATAAATTCTGTATGGATGACCACTCGTTCCATCAAAAGATCTTCCCTTCCGCCGCGCCCAGGCGGCAAATCTCTCCGCTGCGGATATGGGGCCAAAGCCCCAGAGCAAAAGGCGCTCCCCGGTCCCTGGGGCAAACTCCGCCCCCTCCGGATACACAGATCCGCCTGCCGGGCCGTTTCATGTGAAACCTTCCGCCTTTTATCCTTCGGTTTTCAGCCGCATGGGCAGCACCAGGAACAGGAAGCTGTCCCCCTCGGGGGGCACCACCTTCATGGGAGACAGGGGCCCGCCGATCTCCAGCCGTACCTGGTCGGTATCGGCATTTTTCAGGGCGTCCATGAGGTAGCGGTTATTAAAGCCCATCTCCACCGTTTTGCCCTCCGTCTCGCACCGGCACTCGTCGTAGGCCTTGCCGATGGTGGTGGAACAGGACATTTTCACCAGATTGCTGCCGAACTCCACCCGCAGAGGGCTCTTGAGGCGGTCGGAGATCAGGAGGGAGGTGCGCTCAATGGAGCTCATCAGCGCCCGGGTGCCGATCCGTACCAGAGTGGAGCTTTCCTTGGGGATGGCGGCGTTGTAGTCCAGAAAATCTCCTTCCAGCAGCCGGGAGATGAGGCTGCACGCCCCGATGGTAAAGAGGATATGCTTCCGGGAGACCTGGATCTCCACCGGGTCCTCGGTATCGTCCAGGAGCTTCAGCAGTTCGCTGAGGCTTTTGCCGGGGACGATAAAATCCATGGGGCTGTCGATCCGGGCCTTTTCCTTCCTAAGGGCCAGCCGGAAGCCATCCACTGCCACCACCGTCACCTGATCCTCCTCCAGATGGAACAGGCAGCCGGTATGGACCGGTTTGGCGTCGGAGGTGGCCACGGCGAAGAGGGTCTGGCGGATCATAGAGCTGAGCTTGTTCCGGGGGAGGGTGACGGCGGCCGCCTCATCCCCCACGCCGGGAAGCTCGGGGAACTCCAGAGAGGACATGCCCAGAATGGTAAACTGGGAAACTCCGCCGGTGATCTCCACCAGGAAGCGGCTGTCGCAGGAGATGGAGATTTCCTCGCTTTCGGTTTTCCGGACAATCTCGGAGAAAAGCTTGGCGGGAATGACCACTTCGCCTTCCTCGGACACCCGGGCTTCCACGGTGGTGGTGATGCCCAGCTCCAGGTTGTATCCGGCCAGGGAGATCCGGGAGCCGGATGCCTGGATCAGGATGCCCTCCAGGGCCACCAGGCTGGACTTGGGCGCCACCGCCAGCGAGACATTGGCGATGGCTTTGTTGAGAAGATCGGTATTACACAGGAATTTCATGGGGATCGTCTCCTTGCGCGTAAGATGAGGAGGGGAAGTTCACTCCGCGGAGGGCGGTGGAAAATCCGGTCCCGTTTTTGTTGGGGGAGCATCTTTCTTAGAGAGAAAGAATTCACAAAAATAGTCGCAGTAGTAGGGGGCGTTGAATTGTGGAGATTCCCACAGACCTGCATCAGGACAGGCATGACGGGTCCTTGGGGGCTGTGAGGGGGCTGTGGCGGAATCGTTGAGAGTGTGGAAAGGCCCGGAGAGTTTCCACCGCCAGTGCAAAAGAAAAGTGAACTTGGGGAAAACTCCGTGGAAAAAGTGGAAAATTCCACCGGATTTCTTCAACATTCCACTATGGGCTGTGGAAAACTTTGCCTTTCCTTACATGGTACGGATATTTTTAATGATATCTTCCACCGTTTCCTTAAAGCGGGTGTCCTTTTCCATATTCTTCTGCACCTGCTGGATGGCGTAGACCACCGTGCTGTGATCCCGGTTGCCAAATTCCTCCCCGATGGTGGACATGGACATCTGGGTGATTTCCCGGACGATGTGCATGGCCACCTGCCGGGCGGTGGAAATATTGCTGGAACGCTTGCTGGAACGGATGTCCTCACTGGTGACGCCATAGGTGCGGGCCACCTCGGTGATGATCCGCTCCACCGTCATGGGAATGGGCTGATGGTCGCTGAGGATATCCTTGATGGCGCTCTGGGCGATGAGGATGGAGGGATTGGAACCGGCCAGCTGCTTGTAGGCCTTGAGCTTTTTCACCGCGCCTTCCAGCTGGCGGATGTTGTTTTTCAGGCGGTTGGCGATATACTCGGCCACGTCGTCGGGGATGTCCAGATCCAGCAGCTCGGCCTTGCGGCGGATGATGGCCACCCGGGTCTCAAAGTCGGGGGGCTGGATATCGGCCAGCAGGCCCCACTCGAAGCGGGTGCGCAGCCGTTCCTCCAGGGTCCGGATCTCCTTGGGGGGACGGTCGGAGGTGAGGACGATCTGTTTGCCGCTGTGGAAAAGGGTATTGAAGGTATGGAAGAATTCCTCCTGGGTACTTTCCTTGCCGGCGATGAACTGGATATCGTCCACGGCCAGCAGGTCGGCGGCCCGGTATTTTTCATGGAAGGCCATGGTGTTTTTTTCACCGATGGCGTTGATCAGCTCGTTGGTGAACTCCTCCCCCTTGACATAGATGATGTTGTATTTGGGGTTGGTGTGTCGGACCTCTTCGCAGATGGCGCAAAGCAGATGGGTCTTGCCCAGGCCGGAGCCGCCGTAGATAAACAGGGGGTTATAGGAGTTGGCGGGATTGGTGGCCACCGCCCAGCTGGCGGCGTGGGCAAATTTGTTGGAGGGACCCACGATAAAGGTTTCAAAGGTGTATTCATATTCCCCGGGCTGGCAGGCGGGGACGGCGGGGTCCTCCCCGGCCGTGGGGGCGGGAGCCGCAGGTGCCGCGGGGGCGGAAGAAGTCTCCTCGCAGCTGATGGAGACGTCCACCTCAAAGCCCAGCACGGCGGCAAAGGCCTTTTTCAGCAGGTCCAGGTATTTTTCCTCGATGATGGATTTTTTGAATTCACTGCGGACAAAAAGATAGGCCACCGAGCCGTCCAGCCGCACCGGCTCGATGTCCTTGATCCAGAGGTTGTAGGCAACCTCGGACAGCTGCTCCTGGCAGTATTGACAGGCCAGGTCAAAAAGCTCCTGAAAAGAATCCATAGTGGTCGATCGTCCATTCCGCCGCCGCGCAGGGCAAATATTTTTTATGGGGAGGAGCCGTGTCCTCAAAAAGCCTCCCGGCGGGGCGCGGTCATGGGCCGGGAGGGGTACAGAATATCAAGAATAATTGTAGCACAAATGCCGACTTCTGACAAGTTATTCACAGCTCTTTCAGGCGTTATTATATAATGTAAAACAGCAAAAATTTTTTGGCGCATCCTGGGGAAAAATGGGCGGGGAGGATTTTTTCTTCCTCCCCGCAGGGCAAAATGGCCGGATAAATGCCCTCCTGACCCTTGACAGGCCCCGAGAAACTAAGGTATAATGCTGTATTGCAAGGTTTGACCCTGTACAGGGCCATTTTGGCAGCCATCACCACATGGGGCGGTTTGCTGGTTCCCTGTGTGTGAGTCCCTCCGTCCCCGGAGGGCATAGACCCCCAAAACGCCCGCCAAGAAAAGGAGGTACAAGAAATGCTCAGAACCTATCAGCCCAAAAAGAGACAGAGAAGCAAGGTCCACGGCTTCCGCAAGAGAATGGCCAGCGCCAACGGCCGCAAGGTCCTGGCCCGCAGAAGAGCCAAGGGCAGAGCCAGCCTGACCGTGTGACCCCGTAGCCCACAGAGAATCGCTGTGGGCTTTCTTTTTATGGCTTATGGCCGGCGCTGCCGGCGCGTCCCCCAGGGACGGAAAGGATGACCCACATGCCCCAGCCCATCACCCTGAATCAGAACCGGGACTTTGTCCGCCTTTATAAGCGGGGCCGCAGCCAGATCAGCCCCATCCTGGTGACCTACTGCGCCAAAAACCGCCGGGGCGGAACCCGGGTGGGCATCACCGCCACCAAAAAAGTGGGCGGCGCCGTGGAGCGCAACCGGGCCAAGCGGGTGATCCGCGCCGCCTGCCGGGGACTGGGAGAAGCCCTCACCCCCGGGTACGACTACATTTTTGTGGCCCGGGGCCGTACCCCTGCCTGCAAGAGCCAGGAGGTACAGAAGGTCATGGCGCGCCACGTCCGGGCCCTCACCGCCCGGGAAGCAGGCGGCAAGCCATGAAGACCTCCTCCTGGCAGCGGTGGCTCCGGGAGAAGGTCTTTACCGCGCCCATCCGCTTTTACCGCCGGTATATCTCCCCCTGCACGCCTCCGGCCTGCCGCTTCATCCCCACCTGTTCCAGTTACGCAGACACCGCCATCCGCCGCTTCGGCCTGCTCCGGGGCGGACTTATGGCCCTTTGCCGCATCCTGCGGTGCAATCCCCTCTGCCGGGGCGGCTATGATCCCGTTCCCCGGCACTTTTCCCTGCGGCCCTTTGCCGCCAGCTATGAACCCCCCTCCGATCCCTCAAACAATGAAACTTAGGGGCCCCTCCCTGCCCCATATTCAAAATCGCGCCGCCCCGCGGCTGACAGGAGAAAACTTATGACGATTTTAAACTCACTTATGGCTCTGATCGGCATTCCTCTGGGCTGGATCATGTGGCTGATGTATAAGTTGGTAAACAACTACGCTGTGGCCCTCATCCTCTTTACCGTCATCACCAAGATCCTGCTGCTCCCCCTTTCCATCAAGCAGCAGAAGGGCACCATCAAGATGCAGCTGATGCAGCCCAAGCTTCAGGAGATTCAGAACAAGTACAAAAACAACCCCCAGAAGATGAACGAGGAGCTCCAGGCTCTGTATGCCCGGGAGAACTACAGCCCCATGACCGGCTGCCTGCCTCTGCTCATCCAGTTCCCCATCCTCTTCGGCCTCATTGACGTCATCTATAAGCCCCTGACTCACATCATGCGGGTCCCTGCCGATGTGCTTACCACCATCACCGACATCTGCACCCAGAACGGCATCGCCCTTACCGGCTATGCCCCCCAGATCAATATGCTCAATGCCGTCAAGGCCCAGCCTGACCTTTTCCAGAGCCTGGGCGCCGAGATGGTCAGCCATATCTCCTCCCTGAACCTCACCTGCTTCGGTTTAGATCTTTCTATTACTCCAAACCCTACCGAAATTGGCTGGTTTAATATCATGCTCATTATTCCCATCCTGTCCGGCGCCACCGCCCTGCTCATGTCCCTGATGAGCCTGCGGAACATGCCCACCGCCGAGGGCGGAGCCTCTTCCTCCACCAAGAGCATGATGCTGATCATGCCCTTAATGTCTTTATATTTTACTGCTTTAGTTCCCGCCGGCGTGGGCCTGTACTGGATTGCCTCCAACGTGGTGGCCGCTGTCCAGACTTATGTTTTGAACAAATTCTGGAATCCCAAGGAAATGGCCGAGAAAATGAAGGCCGAAGAGGAAGCCCGCCGGGAACAGGAG
>CASEAH010000061.1 GCA_949285935.1 uncultured Oscillospiraceae bacterium | reverse complement strand
AAGAGAGAATCAGACACAGACCCTCGGAAACACTGGTGGCCATCCAGATGCCGCTGTCCCCCAGGGTGGCGGCCAGAACCGCCAGGCTGCCCGCCAACAGTACCAGACTGCGGCTGAGAGAAATGCTGAAGGAGCAGCGGGGCTTTTCCAAAGCGGCAAAGAAGCCGGCCAAAACCACATTGATCCCTACCAGCAGGAAGGAGCAGGAGAAAATCCGCAGCGCTCTGGCAGTGTAGTTAAAGACCTCCACGCTTTCGGGCCGGATGAAGATGGAAACAATGGATTCTGCTGCCACCTGGACCCCCAGGAAAATGGTAAGGGCAACGCCGAAGGCGGTGAGTACCGCATAACGCAGCAGTTTGTGGCAGGAGGCGATATCCCCCTTGCCATAATGGAAGCTGACCAGAGGCTGCATGCCCTGGGTGGTACCGGCCATGGCATTGATCACCAGAGTGTTTACATAAGAAATGATGGTATAGCTGACCACGCCGGATTCGCCGATGACCTGGAGGATGGTGCGGTTAAAGAGAAAGATCACGATACCACCGGACAGTTCGGTAAGGCCGTCTGCCAGGCCAATGGGGATGATCCGCCGGTAAATGCTCAGGTCAGGGCGGAAACGGGCAAAGTGGAGCCGCTTGGAGCGGGTCAGGAAATAGATAAGGAAAATGGAGGTGGAGACCACCTGAGCAATGCCGGTAGCCACCGCAGCGCCCAACACGCCCCATCCAAACCGGATAACAAACAGATAGTCCAGGCCGATGTTGGTGAGGGCGCAGCAAGAAACGCCGATAGCGGAAAGCTGAGGAGTACCGTCGGTTTTTATCAGTACCTCCATGTTATAGGAAACCATAAAAAAGCCGGCAAAGGAAGAAATGCCGATGAGGTACTCCTGCACCAGAAACAGGTTGGAATCGGTCGCGCCCAAAAACCGCGCAATGGGCTCGGAGAACAGGACGGCGCCGCCGGTAATGAACAGGGAAAGCACCGAAAGCACCACCACATTCTGGGTAAAAATGCGGTTGGCTTCTTTGTTGTTCCCCTGGCCCAGCAGGATGGAAGTAACTGTGGAGCAGCCGGTGGCAAAAATAAGGCCGATGGCAAAGATGAAAACCGTAAAGGGGGACGCGATGTTCACTGCCGCCAGGGCCGATTCACCGCAGCCCCAGGCCACAAAAGCACCGTCCACCACGGTGTAAAGGGCGAATACCCACATGGACACGATGGACGGAGCCGCGAACTGAAAGAATTTCTTTTTGAGGGACAAAATAAAACCTCCTGAATTTGAGCCCGGGACAAAGCGGGCGGATGAAGCGGGGAAGTGGACCCGCTGTTCTTGATTTTTAGTATAAACCCTCGTATAATACGAATGTCAAGGGGGATTTTTCGTTAAATTCATCACACCCCCGATCCGGTCCAAGAATGGGGCTGACAAACCTTTCCCATATGCGGACAAACCCTGTTCCGGCTTGGCTGGGGCTGCCAGGAATAAACAGAGGGGCCAGCATTCTTTCAAACATCTCCTGATATGCATCCAATTGGAGGCAGTCTGGGAAAGTACATTTGCTGTTTTAAAAAATTTGGGTGCAGGGCGCTCTTTTTACAGAGGAGATGCCCCAACCGGCGCACCAAAAGGCAAAAGCATCCGCCCCCTCCCCCAATATCCTGTGCAGCGGGAAAGGAAAGCGGCGGGGCAGGGAATTTTGTATCCATAACAGAAGTTCCTCCAGCTTGGGACTCAAAAGCCAGAAATCTCCGCTCCTCCCCCAATATCCCGTGCGGAGGAAAAGAAAAGCGGCGGGGCAGAGAATTTTGTATCCATAGCGGCAGTCCCGCCAGCTTGGGACGGAGAAGGCGGAAGCCTCCGCCCCAGAAATCCAGCCCAGCCCCCAAAAGATGAGGCGGAAAGTTGGTGTTCCTTTCCAGGGAAATTGCCACGGGATATGGTGAAGGCCAGCCATGATTTTTGGGGGATCAGGGGGAGCGGATCAGGGCAGGAGGGGAGCGCATCCTGAATTCTTGGAGGGGAATCTCCCCGGCCGCCGGCAGGCCCGGCTCCGATTTTGGGGGCAATCACAAAGCAATTATAGAAAGAAGGTTCCAAACATGAGCGACAGCTATCGCATCCGTGAGATCGCCCGGCTTTACGGCCTGTGCGCAGATACCCTGCGCTACTATGAGGAACAGGGAATCCTTTCCCCTGAACGGGGAGAAAACAACTACCGCCGCTACCGCATCCAGGACATCTGCAATCTCAATGTCATCCGGGAACTGCGGGAACTGGATATGCCCATGGAACGGATCCGGGATTATATTACTGCCCGCAGCGTACCCTCCACCCTCAGGATGATGGAGGAGGAGGAACGGATCATTGACAGCCGTATCCGGGAGCTGCGCCAGGCCCGGCGGGATGTAGAGCGCCGCATCCGGGACATCCGGGAGGCGTCAGCCCTGCCTGAAGCTCCCCGTCTGCTGGAACTTTCCGGCCGCCCCTGCTATCAGCTGGGGAACGAAGTGATCCTGGATGATAATATGGACTTCCTGCTGCGCAAGCTGGAAAAAAAGCATGAAACGGTACTCCGCAGCCTGGATGACGAAAAGATTGCCGCGGTCCTCAGCGCGGAGCATCTGGCCCGGGGAGAATACGGGTGCTTTTCCTCTGTCCTCCTCATAACCCCGGGGGCCCGGGACTGGGACGTGCTGCTGGAACCGGGGCTGTATGCGTCGGCGGTGTACCGGGGAAGCTACGCCCGGCGGGAGGAGACCATGGGCCGCCTGAGAGAATTTATGGAAGGCCAGGGCCTGCATCCCCTGGACGCGCCGGTGGAAATCTATCACATTGACGCCCACGAGACCCTGGACCGGGAAGAATATGTCACCGAGATCCAACTGCGGGTGGGAAAAAATCCGTAAAATTTTGCAAAAGGGAAAATTCGTACTTTACAGCGGTAAAATGCTGTGCTATAATGACCGCAAACGGTCGGAAAACCGTACTTTACCCTGACGGATCCCGCCCCGGCGGGAGGAAACGGAGTGCCCGAAGCTATGAAAAATTACAGCCTTACCGTTGAATTTTTCTACTTTAGCTATAGCTTTGCCTATTTTTATGGCAAGGCTTTTTCGGGTTTGTCTGCTGACAGGAGAAGCACGGTCCGGGCGTGATAGGTATATTCGCCTGACTGACAGCCTCGCAGCGGGAACCCGCGGCGGGGCTGTTTTTTTGCGGAAGAAAGCGGAACAAAAAAGGGAGGACTTTTGTTATGATACTGGTACTGAAGAGAGAACCCGACCAAAAACAGCTGGACAGCCTGCTGGACTGGCTCCACGGCATGGGGCTGGAGACCCATCTGAGCCAGGGTGCCTACCAGACGGTGCTGGGACTGGTGGGGGATACCTCCCGGGTAGACATCGACCTGGTGCGCAGCCTGGAGATCGTGGAGGACGCCAAGCGCATCCAGGAGCCCTACAAAAACGCCAACCGCAAGTTCCACCCCGACGATACCGTCATTGAAGTGGGGGGGCAAAAGATCGGCGGCGGCCATTTCCAGATCATTGCAGGCCCCTGTTCGGTGGAGTCGGAAGAACAGATCATAGCGGTGGCCCGGCAGGTGAAGGCGGCCGGAGCTACCCTCCTGCGGGGCGGCGCCTTTAAACCCCGGACCTCCCCTTACGCCTTCCAGGGCCTGCGGGCCCAGGGGCTGGAGCTGCTCCTGCGGGCCAAGGAGGCCACCGGCATGCCCATTGTCACCGAGATCATGGAGGGCAGCCATCTTCCCTGGTTCCAGGATGTGGACATCATCCAGGTGGGCGCGCGGAATATGCAGAACTTTGAGCTGCTTAAGGAATTGGGTGCCATCGACAAGCCCATCCTGCTCAAGCGGGGTCTGGCCAACACCCTGCAGGAGCTGCTGATGAGCGCCGAATACATCATGGCGGGAGGCAACCAGAAAGTGATCCTCTGTGAGCGGGGAATCCGCACCTTTGAAAACGCCACCCGGAACACCCTGGACCTGTCTGCCGTCCCCCTCCTTCACGAAATGAGCCACCTGCCCGTTGTGGTGGATCCCAGTCATGCCACCGGCATCTCCCGGCTGGTGGAGCCCATGTCCATGGCCGCGGTGGCCGCAGGGGCCGACGGCCTGATGATCGAGGTCCACAACGATCCCCGCCACGCTCTTTGCGACGGAGCCCAATCCCTTACCCCCGAGGTCTTTGCCCAGGTGGCCGGACGGGTGGATCAGCTGCTGCCCTTTATGGGCAAGAGCCGCTGATGGCGGCGGAAAAAGGCGGGCTTCCCGCCTGTGTGGGAGTCGTGGGACTGGGGCTCATCGGCGGGTCCCTGGCCAAGGCCGTCAAACGGAGCCTTCCCAGCCGTCTGCTGGGGGCCGATGCAGACCCGGGCGTCCTGGCCGACGCCCTGCGGGAAGGCGCGGCGGACGGCGTGCTGTCCCAGGTCAACCTGAAGGAGTGCGGCGTCCTCTATCTGGCCCTGTACCCGGAGGCGGCGGTGGCCTGGCTGGAAGAACACGCTCCCCATCTGGGAAAGGATACGGTCGTGGTGGATTGCTGCGGCGTCAAAGGACGGGTCTGCGTCCCCTGCCAGGCCCTGGCCGACCGGTACGGCTTTGCCTATGTCGGCGGACACCCCATGGCGGGAGCCGCCCAGGTGGGGTATCCGGCTTCCCGGGCGGATCTGTTTGACGGAGCCTCCATGATCCTGACCCCCCTGCCGGGTGCGCCCCGGTGGGCATTGGAACGGGTGGAAGCCCTTACCATGGCTCTGGGCTTCGGCAGCATTACCCACACCACCCCGGAGGCCCATGACCGGGAGATCGCCTTCACCTCCCAATTGGCTCATGTGCTGTCCAACGCCTATGTCAAAAGCCCCGCCGCCCTGGGGCACAAAGGCTTTTCGGCAGGAAGCTTCCGGGATCTGACCCGGGTAGCCTGGCTCAACGAAGAAATGTGGACCCAGCTTTTCCTGGATAACCGGGAGGCGCTGGCGGAAGAGATCGACGGGCTGGCTGCCCGGCTGCTGGCGTACAGCGAGGCTTTGAAAGCCGGGGACCGGGCGGGGCTCAAGGCGCTGCTGCGGGAAGGAAGAGAGCGGAAAGAGGAGGTGGACCGGCTGTGAACCGGATCCCTGTCAAGGTGTCTCCCCCCTACGATGTGCTGGTAGGAGAAGGGCTGCTGGACCGGCTGGGCAAGCTGACGGCTCCGGTGGCGTCCGGCCGGCAGGCGGCGCTGATTTCGGACGATACGGTGGCCGGGCTGTACGGACGGACCGCCCGGCAGGCGCTGGAAGCCGCCGGGTTCCAGGTGTGTGAACATGTTTTTCCCCACGGAGAAAGCTCCAAAAACCTTGCCCAATGGGGGCAGATGCTGGAATTTCTGGCGGAGAACCGTCTGACCCGCACCGACCTGGTGGTGGCTTTGGGCGGCGGCGTGACGGGAGACATGGCGGGCTTTGCCGCTGCCTGCTACCTGCGGGGGATCGCCTTCATCCAGGTGCCCACTACGCTGCTGGCAGCCATTGATTCCTCGGTGGGAGGCAAAACGGCGGTGGACCTGGGAGCGGGCAAGAATCTGGCCGGGGCGTTCCATCAGCCCAGGCTGGTGGTTTGCGATCCCCGGACCCTGGATACCCTGCCGCCCTCCATCCTGGCCGACGGCATGGCCGAGGCGGTGAAAACCGGGATCATCGGCGACCCGGAACTTTTTGCCCTGCTGAACCGGAAAGCCCTGAGCAGGGATGACCTGACGGAGGCGATCCTCCGGTGCGTCCGGGTCAAAGCGGGGCTGGTGGAACGGGATGAGCGGGATACGGGAGACCGGCAGCTGCTGAACCTGGGCCACACCCCGGGCCACGGCATCGAACTGCTCAGCGGCTATGCCATCCCCCACGGGCAGGCGGTAGCCATGGGAATGATCATCATGGCCCGGGCCGCCTGGCGGGCGGGTCTTTCCCCGGAGGACACCACTCCCGCCATCCGCGATGCTCTGGAGCTGCGGGGGCTGGAAACCGCCTGCCCCTACGGAGCCCGGGAACTGGCTCAGGCCGCTCTCAGCGACAAGAAGCGCCAGGGCGGCAGCATTGCGCTGGTCATCCCCGAAGCCATTGGGCGCTGCGTCCTCCATACGCTGCAGGTGGAGGAACTGGAAGACTTCTTCGCTCTGGGACTGGACGCTTTATAAGGAGGAACATGTTATGGACATCCGCATCACCCCCGCCCCTCTTCGGGGCAGGATCGCCGCCCCGCCCTCCAAGTCCGCGGCCCACCGGCTCTTGATCTGCGGGGCGCTGGCCGACCGCCCCACCCGGCTGCTGCTGGATGGGAGCAATGAGGACCTGGAGGCCACCGCCCGGTGTCTGGAGGCCCTGGGCGCCGGGATTGTACCCTTTTCGGGAGGCGTGGAAGTCCATCCTCTTTCCCGGGCCCGGCGGGAAGGCCCTCTGCCCTGTCTGGACTGCGGGGAAAGCGGCTCCACCCTGCGCTTTTTGCTCCCGGCGGCGCTGCTGCTGGGAGGCGGAAGCTTTGGGGGACACGGGCGGCTGCCCCAACGTCCTCTTTCGCCCCTGCGGGAGGAGCTGGAAGCCCACGGCGCCCGGCTTTCGTCCCCGGGAAGCTGGCCGCTGGAGGCCCGGGGCTGCCTGACGCCCGGACATTACCGGATGGCGGGGAACGTCAGCTCCCAGTACTTTTCCGGCCTGCTGATGGCGCTGCCCCTGCTGGATGGGGACAGCGTGGTGGAGTTCCTGCCGCCTCTGGAATCAGCGGGATATGTGGAAATGACCCTCCGGGCCATGGCCCGGTTCGGCGTCCGGGTGGAGCCCCGGGAACGGGGATGGCGGGTGCCGGGAAGACAAGCCTACCGCTCCCCCGGAGAGATTCGGGTGGAGGGCGACTGGTCGGGCGCGGCCTTCTGGCTGGCGGCGGGAGCCCTGGGAGGGCCGGTGGGCATCTCAGGGCTGGAAATGGATACGGCCCAGGGGGATCGGGCGATGATGGCCCTTACGGTACTGGCCGGGGCGGAAGCAGCCCCCGACGGCGGTATGCTGGCGGTGCGGCGGGGCAGGCTGTTCCCCCTGGATGTGGATGTTTCCCAGATTCCCGATCTGGTGCCTGCGCTGGCGGCGCTGGCAGTGCTGACCCCCGGGACGACCCGGTTGCGGGGCGCGGCCCGGCTCCGGGACAAGGAGAGTGACCGGCTGGCAGCCCTGGCGGACAGCCTGGGGGCCCTGGGGGCCCACATCCGGCAGCTGCCCGACGGGCTGGAGATCCGGGGGCAGGAGAGCCTTCCCGGAGGGGTGACCCACGGCTGGCAGGACCATCGCATTGTGATGGCGGCGGCGGTGGCGGCTGCCGGATGCCGGGGTCCGGTGGTGATCCGGGACGTCCAGGCGGTGGCCAAGTCCTATCCGGGATTTTTTGAAGATTACAGGAAATTGGGAGGAAGAGCCGATGTCATCCACAACGGGGAATAAGATCAAAGTGACCCTTTTTGGACAGTCCCATTCCCCGGGCATGGGGGTGGTGGTGGACGGGCTGCCGGCGGGAGAAAAGCTGGATCTGGAACGGATCGGGCGGTTTATGGCCCGCAGGGCTCCGGGACAGGGCCCCCACACCACGGCCCGGCGGGAAGCCGACCGGCCGGAGATCCTGTCGGGGCTGACCGAGGAGGACCACACCTGCGGCGCGCCCCTGTGCGCCGTCATCTCCAACACCGACGCCCGCAGCCGGGATTACGACCAGCTGCGCCGCCTTCCCCGCCCGGGGCACGCAGACTATGCCGCCTGGGCCAAATTCGGCCCCTACCGGGACATACGGGGCGGCGGGGAGTTTTCCGGACGGCTGACAGCCCCCCTCTGCTTTGCCGGGGCGGTCTGCATCCAGCTTTTGGAGCGTCGGGGCGTGGGCGTCGGCGGGCACCTGCTGAGCGTGGCGAAAGAGAAAGACCGGCCCTTTGACCCGGTGGCGGTGACCGCCCGGGAACTGGCAGAGCCGGGGGGGAAAACCTTTCCCGTCCTGGATGACGCCGCCGGGGAGCGGATGCTTGCGGCCATTGCCCGGGCACGGGCGGCAGGAGACTCGGTGGGCGGCGTGGTGGAATGCTGTGCCCTGGGTGTGCCGCCGGGAACGGGCGAAACCTTCTTCGGCGGGCTGGAAAGCCGCATTTCGGCCCTGATGTTCAGCATCCCCGCGGTGAAGGGAGTGGAATTCGGCGCCGGATTTGAGGCGGCGACGCTCCGGGGTTCGGAAAATAACGACGAATTTTACTTTGATCCCCAGGGCAGGGTTTGCACCCGCACCAACCGCCACGGGGGGATCCTGGGCGGTCTGGCGTCGGGAATGCCTCTGGTGGTGCGGGCTGCCTTCAAGCCCACTCCCTCCATTGCCCTGGAGCAGCGGACGGTAGACCTGGAAAGCGGCCGGGACGCCCTGCTGCGGGTGGAGGGACGGCACGACCCCTGTGTGGCGCCCCGGGCGGTGCCGGTGGCGGAAGCTGCTCTGGCGGTAGCTCTGGCGGACCTGCTGCTGTAACGGATGCCGGCAAACCATTGCCGGGGAAATCCTGCCCCAGGCTTCGGTACCTCCCGGCAGCGGGGGCCCGGAAATTTACTGCAAACGTCCCCGGCAATACGGATGGGACAGCCAGGGATGGCCACTTGATCCCATCGAGCGCCTGGGGCATCAGGTGTGGAGAGCGGCTGCGGATTATCCCCATTTGCCCCAAAGAGAGAAAGAGCACCTGTCCCTGCTGGAATGCCAGGGGGGACGGCACGGCGCGCATACAAAAAAAGAGCCCGTCGGGGGAATCCGGCAAGACTGCCGGGACAGCCATAGATAGCTGCTTGTTCCCATCGTGCGTCTGGGATGTCAGGTGTGGAGAACGTCTGTGGGATATTTTCCCATTTGCCCCCGAGAGAAAGAGGCCCTGCCCCCGTTGGAATGCCTGGGGGGACGGCGCGTCGTGCATACAAAAAGAGAGCCCGGCAGGGGAATCCGGCAAGACTGCCGGAACAGCCGGAGATGGTTGTTTTATAAATATTGGCTATGGAGACCCCTGAACGGATTTTCCCGTTTGCCGCCCTCGGAAAAAAGGACATCCCCGGCAGGGTGCCGTCCCGGGACGGCGTGGAGCCGTATAAATGTCGAAAGAGAACTAAAATAAGGAGTGTGGAAATCATGGGATTGGAAAAAGAGAGAGAGGCCATTGACGAAATAGACAGCCAGCTGACCCAGCTGTTTGTCCGGCGGATGGAGATCGCCCGGCGCATCGGGGACTACAAGCTGGCCCACAATCTGCCGGTGCTGGACCGCAGCCGGGAACGGGAGGTGCTGGCCCGGGCGGCCCAGCAGGCGGGAGATGAGCTGGGAGATTACACCAAGGTGCTGTATGCCACCATGATGGATCTGAGCCGTTCCTATCAAAACAGCCGCCTTTCGGAGGAAAGCCCGGTGTGCAGCCACATTCGTCAGGCGCTGGAGCAGGGGGAGCGGGCCTTCCCCCAGGGGGCCACAGTGGCCTGCCAGGGAGTGGAGGGCGCCTACAGCCAGCAGGCCTGCGACAAGCTCTTTTCCCGGCCCAGCATCCTTTACTTCCGCACCTTTGAAGGGGTATTTCAGGCTGTGGACCGGGGGCTTTGCCGGTACGGCATCCTCCCCATCGAAAACAGTACCGCCGGGTCGGTGAACGGAGTCTACGACCTGATGCGCCGCTACCGGTTCCACATCGTCCGGGGGGTCCGGCTGCGGGTGGAGCATACCCTGCTGGCCAAGAGCGGAACGGCCCTGGAGGATGTGACCGAGATTTTCTCCCACGAACAGGGGATCCAGCAGTGCAGCGCCTTTCTGAAGGACCATCCGGGGATCCGGGCCACCGTCTGCGAAAACACCGCCGTGGCCGCCCGAATGGTGGCTGAGTCCTCCCGAAAGGATGTGGCGGCCATTTCTTCCCGGGACTGCGCCGCCCTTTACGGCCTGACGGTCCTCACCGACCAGGTCCAGAACAGCCCCAACAACCATACCCGGTTCATCTGCATTTCCAAGGAGCTGGAGATTTACCCCGGAGCCGGCAAAACCAGCCTGATGCTGGAGCTGCCCCACCGTCCGGGATCTCTTTACGGGGTACTGGCCAGGATGGCGGCTTTGGATCTCAATCTGACCAAGCTGGAGAGCCGCCCCATTCCCGGCAAGGATTTTGAATTCATGTTTTACTTTGATTTGGAGGCTTCGGTACACGACCCACGCACCCTGGCCCTCATTGGCCAGCTGGAGCGGGATGTGGAGCAGTTTACCTATCTGGGCAGTTACTCGGAGATCGTCTGAGCCCCGCCTGCCGGGGGCGCCCAAAAGAAAGGACGGAAATCCATGGAGTTCGGACTCATTGGGGAGAAGCTGGGCCACAGCTGCTCCCCCCGCATCCATCAGCTGCTGGGGGTGCCGGATTACCGGCTGACCCCTCTTCCGCCGGAGGAGCTTCCCGGCTTCCTCCGGGCGGGACAGTTCCGGGGGCTCAACGTCACCATTCCCTACAAACAGGCTGTGATCCCCTATTGCCGGGAGCTGAGCCCCCGGGCCCGGCGGCTGGGCAGCGTCAACACCCTGGTGCGCCGCGCCGACGGCTCCCTGTGGGGGGATAATACCGATTATACCGGCTTTTTGGCCATGGCGGACCGGGCAGGAGTGGCTCTGGAAGGTCAGAAGGTACTGATCCTGGGAAGCGGCGGCACCAGCCATACCGTGCGGGGCGCGGCGGAGGACCGGGGCGCCTCCCGGGTAACGGTGGTATCCCGGAAGGGCCCGGTCACCTATGACCGCCTGAAGGAATTTGCCGACGCCCAGGTCATTGTCAACACCACCCCGGTGGGGATGTGGCCCCGGTGTGGAGAGCGGCTGATCCGTCTGGAGGATTTTCCTTCCTGCCGGGGCGTGCTGGATGTGATCTACAACCCCCTGCGCACCCCGCTGATCCTGGATGCTGAGGAAGCGGGGATCCCCTGCTCCGGAGGGCTGCCCATGCTGGTGGCCCAGGCCTGGGCGGCGGCCCGGGTGTTCCTGGGCCGGGAGATCCCCGAGGAACGGGCCTGGGAGGTGCTGGAGCAGCTGACGGCAGAGCGGAGCAGCCTTGTTTTGCTGGGGATGCCGGGCAGCGGTAAGACCACCGTGGGCCGGGCCTTGGCCCGGGCGCTGGGGCGGCCCTTCCTGGACACCGACAGGGAAGTAGAGGCAGAAGCGGGAATGCCCATTGGGGAGATTTTTGCCCGGGAAGGGGAAGCGGGCTTCCGGGCCCGGGAGGCGGCGGCCATCGCCCGGTGCTGCACCGAGCCGGGAACGGTGGTGGCCATCGGCGGAGGCGGGGCCATGTCCCCGGAAAACCGCCGGGCCATCCGCCAGAACGGGATCCCGGTGCTGCTGGAGCGGCGGCTGGAGGCCCTGGAAACCGGCAACGGACGGCCCCTGTCCCCGGACCGGACGGCGGTAGAGGCCTTGTGGCGGCAGCGGATGCCGGTCTACCGGGACTTTGCCCGGGTGACGGTGGAGAACAACGGCCCCGTGGAGGAGACGGTGGCCCGGATCAGAAAGGAGTGCGGCTTATGAAGCTGCTGGTCATCAGCGGCCCCAACCTGAATCTGCTGGGGATTCGGGAGCCGGGGATTTACGGGAACGGAAGCTATGCGGACCTCATAGAATATGTCACGGGGATCTGCCGGCAGGAGGGGCTGGAAGTGGAATTTTTTCAGTCCAACCATGAGGGGGCTCTGGTGGACGCCATTCAGGGGGCCATGGGCCGGGTGGATGGGATCATCCTCAACCCCGCGGCCTATACCCATACCAGCGTGGCCCTGCTGGACGCCCTGAAGGCGGTGAGGATCCCCACGGTGGAGGTCCATCTGTCGGACGTCCGCCAGCGGGAGGAATTCCGGCGAATCTCCTATGTTTCGGCGGCCTGCGTCCGGACCATCTGCGGTCTGGGCTTTGAAGGGTACCGCCAGGCGGTGCTCTGCCTCAAGGCGCTGCTGTCGGAAAAAAAATAAGGGAGCCCTCCCGCAGAAAGGAGGGCAAAACCATGCAAAAACAACCGGAACCGAAGCTGCGCCCCATGAGCGGCGACGCCCGGCAGGAGCTGCGCCGCCTGCAGGCCGCGGGCGCTTCCTATACGGTGGTGGACGTCCGCGGGCGGGAGGAGTATGCCCGTGGCCATCTGCCGGGAGCCGTGTCCCTGCCCGAGGCGGAAGTGATGCGCCTGGCGCCCCGGCTGCTTCCCCATCGGGAGGAGCCGGTATTCGTCTATTGCGACAAAGGCGGGCGGAGCCGGGTGGCGGCACAGCTGCTTGCGGCCCTGGGGTACCGCCGGGTTTGGGATCTGGGGGCCCAAAGGGGCTTGTAGAAATAAAAGGGGAGGCGGCGAACCTCCCCTTTTTGTTGCTTTTGCCGTTGCGCGGCAGACAGGAACATGATACAATACTATCAAGTGTGGGCCGCATTTGTGCGGCGCTGCAAAATTTGGACTGCGGAGCGTCCCGGACCATCCTTTGCCCCTGCGGCGGGGGCGGCCCCGGGGCTCCGCAATCAAACTGTTTGGAGGCAAACGCAGGATGAAGACACTCATCACCGGCGGGCAGGTATACCTTGACGGCGGGTTCCGGCGCTGTGACGTAACCATCCAGGATGGACGCATCCGGGAGGTTTCCTCTTCTGTTTCTTCCCACGGGTTTGACGCTGTTGTGGAGGCCCAAAACAAATATTTGGTGCCGGGCTTTGCAGATGTTCACGTTCATCTCAGGGAGCCCGGTTTTTCTTATAAGGAGACGGTGCGCACCGGCACCCTGGCCGGAGCCCGGGGAGGATGCACCGCCCTGTGCGCCATGCCCAACCTCTCCCCGCCGCCCGATACCCCGGAACATCTGGAGGAGGAACTGGCCCTGATCCGCCGGGACGCAGCGGTGAAGGTCTACCCCTACGGGACCATCACCAGGGGACAGAAGGGAGCCGGGGAACTGACCGATATGGCCGCTCTGTCCCGGGCAGGGGCGGTGGCCTTTTCTGACGACGGCAGGGGCGTTCAGGAGGAAGACCTGATGCGCCGGGCCATGGAACGGGCTGCCGCACTGGACCAGATGATCGTGGCCCACTGCGAGGTGGACAGGCTTCTTAAGGGAGGCTATATCCACGACGGGGAGTATGCCGCTGCCCATGGCCACCGGGGGATCTGCTCCCAAAGCGAATGGGAGCAGGTGGAACGGGACCTGCGTCTGGCGGAGGAAACCGGATGCCGGTACCATGTCTGCCATATATCCACCCGGGAGAGCGTGGAACTGATCCGGGCGGCCAAGGCCCGGGGCGTCCGGGCTACCTGCGAGACAGGGCCCCATTACCTGACCCTCTGCGACCAGGACATGGAGGAGGACGGCCGCTTCAAGATGAACCCGCCCCTGCGGTCCGCCCGGGACCGGGAGGCCCTGATCCAGGGCCTGCTGGACGGGACCATCGACGCGGTGGCCACCGACCATGCTCCCCACAGCGCCGAGGAGAAAGCCCGGGGCCTGGAAAAAAGCCCCATGGGCGTGGTGGGCCTGGAAACCGCCTTCCCGGTGCTTTACACCCGGCTGGTACTGCCGGGGATCCTTTCCCTGGAGGCTCTGATCCGGGCCATGGCGGTGCGGCCCCGGGAAATTTTCCGGCTGCCCGGCGGCGTCATCGCGCCGGGAGAGCCCGCCGATCTGGCGCTGCTGGATCTGGAAGCAGAATATGAGATCTGCCCGGACCGCTTTTTGTCCATGGGCCGCAGCACCCCCTTTGCCGGATGGAAGGTCCGGGGAGAGAACGTGCTGACCCTGGTGGATGGCGTGACGGTGTGGCGGAAGGAGGACTACTGATATGGCGGCGAAACAAGGAGTATATACCATCCTGTACCAGCAGCAGCTGGCCCGGGACGTGTGGGTGATGAAGCTTTGCGGCGATACCTCGGCCCTGACGGCGCCGGGGCAGTTCGTCAACATCCTGCTGGAGGGCAAATATCTGCGGCGGCCTATTTCGGTCTGCGACTGGGACCAGAATACCCTGACCCTGATCTACAAGGTGGTGGGGGTCGGTACCCGGCAGATGAGCACCATGGCCCCCGGCGGGGAGCTGGACCTCCTCACCGGCCTGGGCAACGGCTTTGACCCGGACAAGGCAGGGAACCGTCCGCTGCTGGCGGGCGGCGGCGTGGGAGTGCCCCCCCTGTACGGTCTTGCCAAGGCCCTCATCGCCCGGGGAAAGACCCCTGTGGTGGCTCTGGGCTTTGCCTCGGCGGCGGATGTATTTTATGAGGAGGAATTCCGGGCTTTGGGCTGCGCCGTGGAGGTGGCTACCGTGGACGGCAGCTACGGGACCAGGGGGTTTGTCACCCATCTGCTGGACAAGCCCGGCATTGCCGGCTTTGATTCCTACTGTGCCTGCGGGCCCATCCCCATGCTCCACGCCCTCTATGACGCCTGCCCGGAGGTTTCGGGCCAGCTGAGCTTTGAGGAACGGATGGGCTGCGGCTTTGGCGCCTGCATGGGCTGCTCCTGCAAGACCAAGTACGGCAACAAGCGCATCTGCAAGGACGGGCCTGTCCTGGAAAAGGAGGAGATCATATGGTAAGGGATCTGCGGGTCACCCTTTCGGGGCTGGAGCTTTCCAATCCGGTCATCCCCGCCAGCGGTACCTTTGGCTACGGGGAGGAATTCAAGGACTTTTATGATCTGGATATTCTGGGATCCTTTTCCTTTAAGGGAACCACCGGGGAGGCACGGTTCGGCAACCCCACTCCCCGCATTGCCGAGTGTGAGGCGGGAATGCTTAACTCGGTGGGGCTCCAGAACCCCGGTGTGGAGGCTGTCATCAGCCGAGAACTGCCCAAAATGCGGGAATATTTCCACAAGCCGGTGATCGCCAACGTATCCGGTTTTTCGGTGGAAGAATACGCCCATTGCTGCCAGCTGCTGGACCGGGAGGAGCAGGTGGGCCTGCTGGAGGTCAATATCAGCTGCCCCAACGTGCGTCACGGCGGGATGAGCTTCGGCACCGATCCTGCCAGCGCCGCGCAGGTGGTGCGGGCGGTGAAGGAAGTCACCACCAAGCCGGTGTATATCAAGCTCAGCCCCAATGTTACGGATATTGTAGCCATTGCCAAAGCCTGTGAGGAGGCGGGAGCGGATGGCCTCAGCCTGATCAACACCCTGCTGGGGATGCGCATTGACCTGCGCACCGGAAAGCCCATTCTGGCCAATGCCATGGGCGGATTTTCCGGACCGGCCATCTTCCCGGTGGCCCTGCGGATGGTCTACCAGGTATCCCATGCGGTGAAGATCCCCGTCATGGGCATGGGAGGCGTTTCCACGGCCCGGGACGTCATTGAGATGATGATGGCGGGAGCCACCGCCGTTCAGGTAGGAGCCGCCAATCTGCGGGACCCCTATGCCTGCAAGAAGATCATTGAGGACCTGCCCCGGGAGATGGAGGCTTTGGGTATCACTGCCCTGCGGGATATTATCGGCAAATGTGCCTGACTTTCTGAAGCTTTCCACCAGAAGCAAACCACAGGTTGAAAATAAGAGGAGGAACAGAATGAACAAGCGTGATGTGATCATAGCGTGTGACTTTGCCACCGCCGCCGATACCCTGGCCTTCCTGGACCGGTTCCAGGAGGAGAAGCCCTTTGTCAAAATCGGCATGGAACTGTTTTATGCCGAAGGTCCCCAGATCGTGCGGGAAATCAGCCGCCGCGGCCACCGGATTTTCCTGGATCTGAAGCTTCACGACATCCCCAATACCGTCAAAAAGGCCATGGCCAGTCTTTCCCGGCTGGACGTGGATATCGTCAACCTCCATGCCAGCGGGACCATTGAGATGATGAAGGCTGCGCTGGAGGGCCTGACCCGCCCCGACGGGACCCGGCCCCTGCTCATTGCCGTCACCCAGCTCACCTCCACCAGCGAGGAGCGGATGCAGAAGGAACTGCTTATTTCGGCAGGGCTCAACGATACGGTGATCCACTACGCCCGCAATGCCAAAGAGGCGGGGCTGGACGGCGTGGTCTGCTCCCCCCTGGAAGCGGGTATGGTCAAAGAGGCATGCGGCAAGGATTTCCTCACCGTTACCCCCGGGGTGCGGTTTGCCAGCGGCGACAAGGGAGATCAGGTGCGGGTGACCACCCCGGCCAGAGCCCGGGAGATCGGTACCGACTATATTGTGGTGGGCCGGCCCATCACGGCCGCCGACGATCCGGTAGCCGCCTACCGCCGCTGTGTAGCCGAGTTTGTGGGAGAGTAATTTTAAGACAGTGTCTCCCGGCGTCATGCCTTGCCGGTGGTGCAGGACTGACATGGGGCAGGGCCTGCCGCGGCTCGTCGGTGCAAGCAGGGTGGAACCTCCCGAAACCGGAGAACAATCGGCTGGGATGGGAAAGGAAGATTAGGAAGCCCCCATTTGGGGGGATGTGTCTGCCGGCCTGATGACCGGCAAAAAGACTGCTCCCCCGGCAGCCGAAAGAGAAATGGCGGAAAACCCTTAACGGCCCTGGGGTATTTCACACACGAATCGGTATCCCAACCACAAGAGAAAAAGCCATGTGCCCGGAAGCATCCTGCGGCGCAGGCAAAATATACCGCCCCGCCCGCAGCGCCGGGGCAGCGAGAAAAAGGAGAGCCAATAGTATGGAACATCTGGAAAAAAGCATTGCCAAAGGTCTTTTGTCCATTGGAGCGGTATTCCTGCGGCCGGAAGAGCCCTTTACCTGGGCCAGCGGCATCAAGAGCCCCATTTATTGCGATAACCGCCTTACCCTGACCGCCCCCAAGGTGCGCAATGAGGTGGAGCATGGCCTGGCGGAGGTGATCCGTACCTGCTACCCTCAGTGCCAGGTGCTGATGGGCACCAGTACGGCGGGAATCGCCCATGCTGCCATCACCGCCACCATTCTGGACCTGCCCATGGGATATGTCCGTTCCGGGGCCAAGGACCATGGCCGCACCAACCAGATCGAGGGTAAGCTGGAGCCGGGACAGAAGGTAGTGGTGGTGGAGGATCTGATCTCCACCGCCGGCAGCTGCCTGGAGGTGGTCAAGGTACTTCGGGAGGCGGGAGCCGAGGTGCTGGGCATCGCCAGCATCTTCACCTACGGGATGCGCAAAGGCCTGGAGCGGATGGCGGAGGCGGACGTGCACAATGTTTCCCTCTCCAATCTGGATGCGCTGTTGGAGGTAGCCGCGGAGGATGGCTATATCCGTGCTTCTGATATTGAAAGGATCCGCCGGTTCCGGGACAATCCCTCCGATCCCTCCTGGATGGCATAATAGCTCCTACCGGCAGCGGGCTTTTCCGCTTGGGGGTGGGAGGCGGTCAAAAGAGATTTCCCCGGGGTGCGGGGGCTATCAAGGCGAAGCCACCCTGTGGACTTTTCTCATACCCCCTTTTGCCGCCCTGTAATTAGCCCAGGAACGGAGAAAATAAATCCGCAGTTTTACAGAATGCCCGGCGTCTTTACAGAACCGTGTAAGGACGCCGGGTGTTTTTATTATCAACGGAAACCACTGGTTCTGCCGGTGGAGGCATCCGGTAAAAAGCTTTAGCTTCCAGTATCGAGCGAAGGGAGCCATGAGAAGCAAATGGCCGTCCATGAAAAACTTCCGTGGAACGGCGGTTGCCCATTCACGGGCTGCGGGGTAAGCGATGCAAGCGAAGGCAAAATACAGTGCGTTTTAAGACGTATGCCGGGAATAGGCCCTTTTAGGGCTGGTGCATACCACCAGTTCAATGGGTGGGTTTGATTATAATCACACACAAGTTTCCGGTGTGTGCAGCAATGCAGCCCCAGGACCTTCCTGCCGGGACGGAAACCTCCGGGTCCTTTAAAAATTCGGCCCGTTTCCGTATTCAGTGGACATCTGAACAAAGGCGGGTGTCAGGTGTTGCGTTGGCGCCTTGCGGCTTCCCCGCTCATTAGGAAGCACAGGTTCCTCGTCGGAATACACGTGATAAACTTTGCTGCGGTCCGCTGCCGCAGCGATTTTACAGACAGGGAGAAAAAAGAAGTCCACTGCCTTCCCATAGCCTTCTGTTTGCCCCGGCAGTGATTTCACAAGCAGAGAAGAGCAATTCTGCTGTCCGCCCGTGGCATTTTATCCATTGCTCGCCGTTCAGGCTATTACCGGATGGCTGACGGTCGTTGCCGGCAGCCGCTTGGCCGACTGTATAGAGAGGAAAGTCCGGTCCACACCGGCAGAGCGGACGGTACTCAGACTGGAATGAGTCAAATTTTCCGGGAAGAGCAAGGAACTTGGGCGGGTCCTATAAGGGCATCATTCCCACAAACCTCTGGAAAATCCCATCACTTGAATCACTTGCACTGCAACCTGTAAACGGGCATTTGCGTATGAAAAAATTTTTTCCCATGAGGCAGAATGGCTCTTTATTTCCCGCGCTGCACTACGTTTGAAGGTACAGTTCCTTTGCTCGCCCCAGTAAAGCTGAGGGGGCGCACGCTGTGCCAAAGTGCATCGGACAAAAGGAACGCGGCCCTCCGGAATGACTTCCGGAAGGCCGCGGCCCAATGTTTCAAGAGGGAAAGAGGCTGTAAGAGAAAATGTCAAATTATCTTTTGTGCCACTCATAGGCTACCATGGCCACATGATCTCCTTCGTTCACCGCGGGGCAGATGGTGGTGAAGATAACGAGACAGGGCCGGGAAGTGGTAAAGGAATGGACAGAATCTCCAAAGTAATGGACCTGAGCGATCTCGCCGCCGGCGGGGAGGGTGTCCCCGGCCTGGACGCTCATCACCATGAAGCCGGCCTTATCAATCCGCAGGAATTCCCGCTGGGTGACAATAATCTGCTCTTTGGCCAGGGGCGTCTGAGAAGCGGGAAGAATGCCCATTTCGTCCAGCACGTTGCGGAGCCCCTGCTTGGCGGCATCCACCATTTCCCGGGTGATCTGAGCGCCGCGGCCCACCTCGGCAGTAAAGGCGGGGATGCCGTCCGCAATGCAGCAGCCGTCAATGGATCCACCGGTAGCGGCCGTCTGCACCTTACAGTTGACAGGGAAGCCCATGGCCAGGGCAAATTTTTCCGCGGCGGCGTTTACGGCCGGATCCGCTCCCTGAAGGGCCTTGTAGATGGTATAGGGCTGTCCTTCACCGCCGGGGGTGAGGGCGTGGAAACTGATGAGAAGATCGGCATGAACTTTGATTTCATCATACAGAATTTTGGCCAGCCGGGAGGCAAAGAGTCCGGTGGTGCTGCCGGGGAACTGGGTATCCAGATCGGCAAAATCATCCACCATGGACTTCATACGCCGCTCGCAAAAGGCGGATACATTGGCGATAGGGGTCATGATAATGGTTCCCTTCAGAGACTGGGGGTCCAGCTCATTGGCAAGCTCCCACATTCCCTGAGAGCCGGAAACCTCATGGCCGTGGACAGCGCCGTTGACCCACAGGGTGGGTCCGTCCTGCCCGCCCCGAAGCACGATCACGGGGATCTGAGAAATGGCCTGGTTCGCATAGCGGGGGCCATCCACCGAAAAATATGCTTTCTGCCCGGGCAGAAAGCTGCGTCCGAATATTTCCATGGAAATCTCCTCCTCTGTATAACGGTTTTAGGCAGGCTGGAAAGCCGAACCTTTAAGCCGATAATAATTAAGGCGCTTAAAGAAAAGCTAAAATTATCTCTATAGAAAGGTGTAAAATAACAAAATTATTCTATTAAACAAGAGATATTTCAGCTAAATTTGTGATTATTTTCATTATACCCCCAATAAATAATTAAGTCAATAAACAAATTTGAGGAAGGACCCAACATAAAACTGGAGAAAAATAAAAAAGCCTTTTGCAAAAAACACGGGCCAGCAGACCCGTGTTTCCTGAAAAGCTTATGCTGGGTGATTTTAGTATGGGTAAAAGCCTTCTGTTTTCCTAAAAAGCCATGGCCGAATCCCAAAAGGCGGGAAGTCTTTTAAGGGCTGCGAAAGCAGCTCGTAAACAAAAACCGGATGCCTCTGAAGCCTTTTCGTGCGGTACTGTCCGCCTACCCGTTGAGGAACAAATAGCTGCCATAAAAACCGATGCGGTACCCATCAAAATGCCCTATAGCACAGCAGTTGCTCCCCATCGCCCCTTAAAAAACCATTTTGAAGGTGGGAATCTTTAAAGGCGGTTCCCTCTGCGGCATCCCCATCAAAATGCCCGGCAGCAAAGCAGTTGTTCCCCATCGCCCCTTAAAAACCATTTTCAAGATGAGAATCTCTGAGGCGGTTCCCGTCTTGGGGGAATCCGGCCTCTTGATGGACAGATATTTTACACGCAGGTATGGCGGCAAATCCCCTTGGGCCCAGCTGTCATCAACGGCTTGCCAAAGTGGGCATCCGCACTACCCGCGCCCCCAAGGCCTCCACATCCCGCTCGTCGTGGGTGACGGCGATGAGGGTCCGGCCTTTGCGGCTCTCCAGAACATAGTCCGCCGTTTGCTGCCAGGTATTGGGGTCCAGGCCCTTGAAGGGCTCATCCATTACCACGGCCTGGGATGGGGCGGCCATAGCCCGGACGATGGCTACACGGCGCCTCATGCCGCCGCTCAGCTCCCGGGCAGGGCGGTGGATGTCCTCCCGGGAAAGCCCTACCCGGGCCAGCTGGGCCTCCAGCTCCTCCCGGCCGGTTCCGGGGCAGCACAGCAGCAGGTTGCCCATGGCCGAAAGTCCCGGTACCAGCCGGTCCTCCTGGAATACCGCCGATACCGGTACCCCTTCCAGACCCCGGATGCAGCCGCTGTCCGGATGCTCCAGCCCCAGCAGCAGCCGGAGCAGGGTGGTTTTTCCGCAGCCGGAGGGCCCCAGGAGACAGGTGATCTCCCCACCGGCAAAACAGGCGGAGAAGCCGTCCAGAGCAGCCGTTTCCCCGTAGAAACGGGAGAGGTTCTCCGCCACAATATTCCGGGTCACAGCATCCGTCCTCCTTCCAGCCACCGCTGCAGCCGGGTCAGCCCCAGCAGGAACAGCTTCTCAAACACCACGCTCAGTCCCACGATCACCACTGTACAGGCGAAAAGCTCCCCGGTGTCCAGATAAATTTTGGATTCATACAACAGCTCTCCCAAAGAACCGGAGGTGATGCCGATGACCTCAGCCGCCACCCCGGACTTCCAGCAGAGCCCCAGAGATACGGAACAGGCCGAAACAACGAAGGGAGCCGTCTGGGGCAGATAGACATACAACGCCCGCCGCAGGGGCGGGATCCGGAAGACCCGGGCCATTTCCAGCAGCTCCCGGTCGGTATGGAGGATGCCCTCCAGGGTGTTGATGTAGACAATGGGCAGTACCATCAGCAGGGAGATGACCACCGCCAGGTTGGCGGAGCCGGCCCAGATAATGGCCAGGATCACAAAGGAGGCCACCGGGATGGCCTTCATCACCGAGGCAAAGGGAGTGATCAGTACCCGGATCCAGGAGGACCATGCCGCCATGACGGCCAGCAGGATCCCGCCGCCCAGGCCCAGGAGAAACCCGCCGATGATCCGCAGGGAGGAGTACCCTATGGCGCGCCAAAACGCCCCATCCCCCAGCAGGGAGAGGAGCGTCCGGAAGGTGGTAAGGGGGGAGGCAAGGAAAAGCTCCTGCCCCACCCCCATGGCAGCCAGCTGCCACACCGTCAGCCAGAAGAGAAGGGCGGCGGCGTTTTGGCGGCGCTTCCGCCGCCGGGGATCACGGGATGTAGTAGAAGCTGTCATCCGGCAGCGCCCCTCCCACGGACTGGGGATTCTGTTCAAAAAGGACCTGGAGATAGCCGCCGGCCCGGTCCTTCATTTCCTGGCCGTCAATATAGGTGATGTTGCACAGGGGCAGGGCTTCTTTGGCCACCGCCTCGGGGACGATATCATAGGCAGCCACCAGAGGTGCGGCTTCATCGGTGTTGGACGCCACATACTGGGCGGAGGCCTTGTAATCGGCCAGGAACTGGTCAAAGGCAGCTTTGTTGGCGGGATCATCCAGGAAGGCGGACCGGACCACCAGTACACCGGTAACCAGGCCGCTGCCGCCTTCACCGGCGGCCTTCCGCCATTCCTCGGTCATGTCCAGGGCCACCCGCAGCTTGTCATTCTTCATGGCCACGGTGGTCACATAGGGCTGGGGCAGCATGGCAATGGCGTTTTCCGTCTCGCTGAGGATGGCGGCCACCTCGGTGGATTCGCTCTTGTAATCGATGGTGACGTCGGCGGCGGGGTCAATGCTGTTCTGGCTCAGTACATAGTTGAGGGCGTACTCCGGGGTGGTTCCCTTGCCGGTGGAATAGATGGTCTTACCCCGCAGATCTTCCACCGAATGGATGGTATCCCCGGTTTCCACGATATACAGGACCCCCAGGGTGTTGATGGCAGCCAGTTTGACGCCGCCCTGGGTCTTGTTGAAAAGAACGGAAGCCACGTTGCAGGGCAGCGCCGCCACGTCGATCTCCCCGCTGATGAGCTTGGGGTTCAGCTCGTCGGCGGTGCCGTAGATGGTAAATTCATAGGGGCTTTGGGTCTGGCCCGCTTCACTGTCGGACATCATTTTCACCATGCCCATGGCGGTGGGGCCCTTCAGGGCGGCCACCCGGATGGGAGCGCCTTGCTGAAGCGTCTCCGACCCGGAGGAAGGGCTGTCAGACTGGGAAGATTCTTCCTGGAAAGAGGGCTGAGAGGAAGAAGCGGCGGGTGCGCCGCAGGCCGCTGCGGTCAGGCAAAGAGCCGCCGCCAGCAGCACGGATAAAAGCTTTTTCATATTCAGGACTCCTTTTCGGTAAGATTGGGGTGGGAAAAGACAAAACCCGGATCGGTGCCGTTCAAAACCCTTTACCTCTCCCGTCCGGGAAATGCGTTCCCATCCTCCAAGGGCAAGAACTTCCTTGGTGCGGATGAATCGGGCAGGGAGAAAAGGTTTTTATAAAAATTTTCCCAAACAGAGGCAAAACTTCGGAACAGCCTTTCCCCAAAGGCCTGCCCGGTCTGCCTTGTTTTTCCTTTGCTATCATAGTATAATAGGGCGGAAAATAACGTTGCCCCGGCAACGAAAGGAGGACCCATGGAGGATTTTTCCCCTTATTTGCCCATCCTGGAACAAACATCCCTTTTCCGCGGTATCCCCCGGGGCAATCTGGAGGAGCTGTTCCGCTGCTTCCGGCCTGCCCTGCGCAGCTATGCCCGGGGAGAGCTGGTCCTTCTGGCGGGATATGACAACCGGGATATCGGCGTGGTGCTGTCCGGACGGCTGGAAGCCCTTAAAACCACTCCCGGCGGCAATCAGGTGGTTATGGCGGTGCAGGAGGCGGGAGATATCTTTGGAGACGTCCTTTCCGGCTCCCACGTAAAAAGTCCCGTCACCGTCCGGGCCCAGACAGACGCCCGGGTCCTGTTTATTGCCTATGACCGGGTGATTTCCCCCTGCGGCCAGGGGCACGCCGCCCACGGCCAGCTGCTGCGGAACCTGGTGGGCGCCATTTCGGACAAATATTTTGCCCTCAACCGCCGGGTGGATCTGCTGATCCTGCGAAGCCTGCGGCAGCGGATCGCCCTTTTCCTTCTGGACGCCGCCCGGCAGGCGGGGAAGGACACCTTCCTCCTCCCTTATGACCGGGAGGGCCTGGCAGCTTACCTGAACTGCAACCGCGCGGCCCTGAGCCGGGAGCTGTCCCGGATGGCCGCCGAGGGGCTGCTGATCTGCAGGAAAAATCAGGTGACCCTTCTCCGGCCGACGGCGCTGGAAGATTGCCTGCGCCAATGACAAGGGGTGCAAAAGAAAGGAAGAAGGATCATGTCCCTGATGGAAGAGACGCTGGCCTGGCTGGACAGGCTGGGGGTGTCCTATACGCTGGAGCGGCATCCGGCAGCTTATACTGTGGCCCAGCTGGAGGCCATGCCTGTGGCGCATCCCCAATGGATCTGCAAAAATCTGTTCCTCCGCAACGGGCGGGGGGACCGCCATTATCTGGCGGTGCTTCCCGGGGCCCGTCGGGCAGACCTTAAAGCTTTGGGTGAGCAGCTGGGAGCGGGCAAGCTGAGTTTTGCTTCGGAGCGGCGGCTGATGGATTGCCTGGGGCTGACCAAAGGATCGGTGACCCCTTTGGGGATCCTGCAGGACCGGGAGAAACAGGTGGTGGTAGCCCTGGAGCGGAGCCTGATGGAGCAGCCGCTGGTGGGGGTCCATCCCAACGACAACACCGCCACCGTCTGGATGCAGCCCCGGGAACTGGTCCGGGTGGTGGAAAGCCGGGGCAATCTGCTGGTGTATGTGACGCTGCCTCATGAAAAAGGGGCAGGCGGGGAGGAAGAGAAATGCGGCTGAATACTTTGGGCGTGGTCCACCACTTTCTGGAGGAGCAGGTGCCCCGGGGGGCTTTCTGCATCGACGCCACGGCGGGCAAGGGGCGGGATACCGCCTTCCTCTGCCGGCTGGCGGGACCCGAAGGCCGGGTGGTGGCTCTGGATATCCAGCCCCAGGCGGTAGAGGCAACCAACGCCCTGCTGGCGGCGGAGGGACTGGATGGGATCGGGCGTGCGGTGCTGGACAGTCATATCCATCTGGACGCCTATGGCGGCCCCGGAACGGTGGATGCCATTGTATTCAATTTTGGCTTCCTCCCCGGTGGAGACCACAGGGTCTATACCCGGCCGGAAACCAGCATTCCGGCCCTGGAAAAGGCGCTGCAGCTCCTCAAGCCGGGGGGGCTGCTGACCTTGTGCATCTATTACGGAGGAGACACCGGCTATGAAGAGCGGGATGCCCTGCTCCGGTGGCTGGAGACAGTGGACGCCAAAGCGTACACCGTCCTGCGGTGTGATTTCTGCAACCGGGGAGGAGATCCCCCTATCCCCGTTCTGATCTGGAAGGCCACAGCATAGCCGCCGTGCCTTTTCAGTGTTCCCCAAAGCCGGAGAAAATTTCTCCTGTCAAAAAGCAAACCCGGAAGGCAGCCTGCTGCGGCCTTCCGGGTTTTTTGTCGGTGGAGGAGGCCATGGGCCCCGGCGGTGGAGATGCCCCGCAAAAGCTTACGCTGCAAGATGGCAGGCACCCTTCAAAAGGCCGTTGTCCGTTTGCAGGATGCGGGGCAGACGATACAGGAAAAAGAGCATCCGGTATGGAAACTCTTGCGGTGCCAGACCTTTACATGATCGGGGCCCCAGCCGGAGAATACAGCTGCCGGCGAGAGGGACGGGAAGCTGCCCGGCTCCAGAAGCCAAAGAGGCGTGTTCCCCGGGAACAACGCTTTCCTCAAGCCTGGAAAGCAGACAAAAGGGTTGCTCCTTTGCAGCTGGGAGCGAGCGACTTCCGGCTCCATGGCATGCGGACTTTGGCAGAGAGCCTCCCATTGCCCAAGTTTTAGCCGGAATGGCGGGAAGGGAGGAGCCGGACAGAGCCAAAGAATGAGACGGCACTTGCCGGGGAGGATCAGGGCAGCGGCTGGATGCTCAGTCTGCCAGAGGGATCACGTCCAGATCATAGGGGACATACAGATCTCCGGTGTAAAAGCTGCGGCCCTCGGCCAGATACAGTTCCTGCCGGCGGTCGTAACTGTGATCCTCGGTATGCCACAGCACCAGATGGCGCGCCTGCAGCCGCTGAGCCAGCTCGCAGGCTTCCTTGACGGTGCTGTGATGCTTTTCATAGGGTTTGAAGGTATCCCGCTGTCCATAAAGGCAGAAGGCCTCGCTGAGAAGCCAGCTGCAGCCGGCTACATATTTTTCGCATCCGGGGTTGTAAGGTTCGTCCCCCAGGCAGCACAGGCGGCTGCCGCTGTCCAGGGTCAGGGTGAAGCCGAACTGGCGGGCCTTGGTGGAAAGGATGTCAAAAAAGGTTACCGGCCAGCCTGCCGCCACGGCCTGGTCGCCGTCCTCGATGACCCGGAACCGGATGCGGTCATCAAAAAGGGAGGTGAATTTTTTCTGCAGGGTAAAGCCGCACATGGCCCGGATGATCTCCACCAAACCGCTGTGGCAGTAGATGGTCAGATCGCCGTCATACTTGCCGCCCCGCATCAGAGTGGCGATTTTCCGCACCATCCACACCATTCCCAGAATGTGGTCGCAATGCTCATGGGTCACGATGATGTCGTGGATATGGGCGGCGTTGATCCCTGCCTGTTCCAGCCGGGCCAGAATGGTGTTGCCGCCGCCGGCGTCTACCAGCAAAGTGCGCTCCCCTTTGCGGATGGCAAAGCAGGTGTTGTAGCATTTGGTGCACAGGGCGTTGCCGGTGCCCAGGACGATGAGTTCTTCCAAAAATATCCCTCCGCTGCGTTTTTCTACAGGACATTATAGCGGATTCCCTTCCCCGGCGCAAGAAAAAGGGCTTTTGCACAGAGAGAAACAAAAAAAGAAGAAAAGTTTTCCTTGACAAAAAAGAAACATCTGTTACAATAAAGCATATGCTTAAAGAAATTTAAGTAATATTTTTAAGTAAATTTTGGAGACAAAAGGAGAACCATCATGGATATTTTTGAAAAAGTGCAGCAGATCATTGCCGAAACCATCAACTGCGGCGTGGAAGAGGTGACCCTTCAGGCTTCCCTTACCGACGACCTGGGAGCGGATTCCCTGGATGCGGTGGAGCTGAATCTGGCGCTGGAGGATGCCTTTGGCATTGCCATTCCCGATGAGGATCTGGAGCAGATGAAAACCGTGGGCAGCATCGTGGACTATCTGGAAGCCCGGGTCTGATTTTGAGATAAAGGAGGTTTTGCCATGGATCAGGAACAGATTCTCCGTCTGATGCGGGAATTTTCCGCATTGGGACTCACCGGCCTGGAGCTGGAAACCGGCGGCTGTACCCTGCGGCTGCGCCGGGAGGCTCCCGCAGCTGCCGCCCCGGTTCCTTTTGCACCGGAAGCCTCCTGCGCCGGGCCGGCCCCGGCTGCCCCGTCTCCGGCGGCTCCCGCCATTCCGCAAGCTTCCGGCGCCGCTGCGGCAGAAGAAGGCCGGGTAGTGCGGGCCCCCCTGGTGGGCACCGTCTATGCCGCTCCCAGTCCGGACGCCGCCCCCTATGTCAAAGTGGGGCAGCAGGTGGAAAAGGGCGCGCCCCTCTGCCTCATTGAGGCCATGAAAATGATGAACGAGGTGACCGCACCCGCCGCCGGCGTGGTAAAGGCGATCCTCTTTGAAAACGGCCAGCTGGCGTCCTTCGATCAGCCGCTGGTGGAGTTGGAGGAAAACTGACCATGTTCCAACGGATATTGGTGGCCAACCGGGGCGAGATCGCCGTGCGGATTATCCGTGCCTGCCGGGAAATGGACATTGAAACGGTAGCAGTCTATTCCACCGCCGACGCCGAAGCTCTTCACGTCCAGCTGGCGACCCGGTCGGTCTGTGTGGGCGGCCCCAAAGCTGCGGACAGCTACCTGAATATGCAGAACCTTCTTTCCGCCGCTTTGGCCACAGGGTGTGACGCCGTCCACCCGGGGTTTGGATTTTTGTCCGAAAACCCGGAGTTTGCCCGCCTGGTGGAAAAGTGCGGAATGGTCTTTATTGGTCCCAGCGGGGATGTGATGGAGAAGATGGGCAGCAAATCCGCTGCCCGTCAGCTGATGACCGCCGCCGGCGTGCCGGTGGTCCCCGGCTCCGACGGGCCGGTGGAAACGGCTGCCCAGGCCGCGGAGATCGCGGAGCAGCTGGGATATCCCGTCCTCATTAAAGCCTCTGCCGGCGGAGGAGGCCGGGGGATGCGTCGGGCAGACGACCCCCGGCAGCTGGAGGCAGCCTTTGAGACTGCCCGGGCCGAGGCGGTGGCCTGCTTCGGCGACGGGGAGCTGTATCTGGAAAAGCTGATCCTGGACCCAAAGCACATTGAGTTCCAGATCCTGGCGGATCAGCGGGGCCATGTGATCCATCTGGGCGAGCGGGACTGTTCCATCCAGCGCCGCAACCAGAAGCTGATGGAAGAATCCCCTTCCAAGGCCCTTACCCCTCAGCTCCGCCGGGAGATGGGGGAAGCCGCGGTAAAAGCGGCCCGGGCGGCGGATTACCGCAACGCCGGGACGGTGGAGTTCGTTCTGGACAGCCAGGGCCGGTACTATTTTATCGAAATGAACACCCGTATTCAGGTGGAGCATCCCGTTACCGAAATGGTCACCGGGCTGGATCTGGTGCGGGAGCAGATCCGCATTGCCGCGGGGCTGCCCCTTTCCCTGACCCAGGAGGAGGTGCGGATGGAGGGCCACGCCATCGAGTGCCGCATCAATGCAGAGGATCCCGCCCATGATTTCCGCCCCCATCCGGGAAAGGTGGAATTCCTCCACCTGCCGGGCGGATTTGGGGTGCGCACCGATACAGCCCTGTATCCCGGCTACAGCCTCAGCCCCTACTATGACTCCATGGTGGCCAAGGTGATCGTCCGGGGAAGCACCCGTCTGGAGGCGGTGCGCCGGATGCGCCGGGCTTTGGAGGAACTGATGGTGCGGGGCTTCCCCACCAACCAGGACCTGGAATATCTGATCCTGTATCATCCGGAGTACCTTAAGGGGACCTACACCACCAGCTTCCTGGAGCGGGAACTGGAGGGGCTGCTGGCTCTGGAGGCCCGGGCGGAGAAGGAGGAATAAGGGATGGAGAATTTTTTTGCCCAGCGGCGGGAGCAGCTGGCGGCTTTGGCCGGTCTGCGTCGCCCCGCCCGGGAGATTCCCGCCCGGGAAGCGCCGGAGGATCTGTTCCTCCAGTGTCCCGGCTGCGGTACGGGCAGCCCCCGATCCCGCCTCCGGGAAAACGAGTATGTCTGTCCTCATTGCGGACATCACCTGCGGATCTCCGCGCCACGGCGGATGCGGATGATCTTTGACGGCGGTGTCTGGCGGGAGCTGGACCGCGGGCTGGCCGCCGGGGACCCGCTGGAATTTCCCGGTTACCGGAAGAAGCTGGAGGAGCTGCGCCGGACCACTGGTCTGGAAGACGCGGCGGTGGCGGGCGTGGGCCGCATCGGCGGCATCCGCACGGTGGCTGCGGCACTGGACGGGCGCTTTCTCATGGGCAGTATGGGTACTGCGGTGGGCGAAAAAATCACCCGGGCGGTGGAGTATGCCACCCGGAGCCGGCTGCCGGTGGTGATTTTTTCTTCCAGCGGCGGAGCCCGGATGCAGGAGGGGATCTTTTCCCTGATGCAGATGGCCAAGACCGCCGGCGCGCTGGAGCGCCACGGCCGGGAGGGCCTGCTGTATATTTCCTGCCTGTGCCACCCCACCACCGGGGGAGTTACCGCCAGCTTTGCCAGCCTGGGAGATGTGATTCTGGCCGAGCCGGGGGCCCTTATCGGCTTTGCCGGTCCCCGGGTCATCCGGCAGACCATCGGCCAGGAACTGCCCGAGGGCTTTCAGCGGGCGGAGTTCCTGCAGGACCACGGCTTTGTAGATCATATTGTGAACCGGCGGCAGCTGCGGGAGACCCTGGCTCTGCTGCTGCGCCTCCACGGCGGAAAGGAGGGCTGAACCATGGCCCGGAATCTGACTCCCGCCCAGCGGGTGGCTCTGGCCAGAAGCCCTCTGCGGCCCTGCGCCGAAGAATATATCAGCGCCCTGTTTCGGGATTTTTTTGAACTGCACGGAGACCGCTGCTATGGCGACGACGGCAGCATCCTGGGAGGAGTGGCCTTCTTTGAGGAGCGGCCGGTGACGGTCATTGCCACCCGCAAGGGCCGCACCCTGGAAGACAACCTGAAATGCAACTTCGGTATGGCCAGTCCCGAAGGCTACCGCAAAGCCCTCCGCCTGATGGAGCAGGCGGAAAAATTCCGCCGCCCCGTCATCACCTTTGTGGACACCCCGGGGGCCTACCCGGGCATTGGGGCCGAGGAACGGGGCCAGGGGGAAGCCATTGCCCGGTGCCTTTATACCCTCAGCGGGCTGCAGGTGCCGGTCATTGCCGTCATTACCGGCGAAGGGGGCAGCGGCGGGGCGCTGGCTTTGGGTCTGGCCAATACGGTCATCATGCTGGAAAATGCGGTTTATTCCATCCTCTCCCCCGAGGGATTTGCCAGCATCCTCTGGAAGGACAGCTCCCGGGCGGAGGAAGCATGCCGCCTGATGCGCCTTACCGCCGCCGATCTGCTGGAGGCGGGAGTAGCCGACCATGTAATACCGGAACCGGAAGGCGGAATCCGGCCCGACTCGGCCCAGGTGTTCCTGGCGCTCCACAAGCTGCTGGCAGGAGAACTGGAACGGCTGTGCAAACTTTCGGGACCGGCGCTGGCAGCCCGGCGGCAGCGGAAATTCCGCCGCATGGGGGACCTGTCCCCCAAAGATAAGGGAAAGGACTGAACTCTGTGACAGGGATCAAAATCATCTCCACCGGCAGTTGCCTGCCCCGCCGTGTGGTCACCAACGATGACATGGCCGCTCTGGTGGAAACCAGCGACCAGTGGATCACCCAGCGCACCGGCATCCGCCGCAGACGTTTTGCGGCCCCGGAGGAGGACACCGTGTCTCTGGCTTTGGGAGCGGCCCGGGCGGCGCTGGAAAGCGGCGGCGTCCCGCCGGAAAAGATCGGCGCCGTGCTGGTGGCTACTTTTACCCCCAGCACCCTGGTGCCCAATACCGCCTGCCTGCTGCAGCAGCAGCTGGGCCTGCCCCAGGATGTTACCGCGCTGGATCTCAACAGCGCCTGCAGCGGGTTTCTGTACGGATTGCGGGTGGCACGGGGGCTCCTCTGCCAGGAACCGGACCGGTATGTGCTGGTGGTGGGGTCCGAGGTCCTTTCCCGGGTGGTGGACTTTACCGACCGGGGGACCTGCGTGCTTTTCGGGGACGGAGCGGGAGCCGCCGTGGTGGCCGCAGCTCCGGAAGCCCCCTTTGTCTGGACGGCAGGGGCCCGGGGAGACGCCCAGGCCCTGCGCTGTGCCGGGATCACCGGCTCCGGCGGCCCCCTGTCTCCAGTGGTGCAGATGGACGGACGGGAGGTATTCCGTTTTGCCGTGGATACGGTGCCCCGGGCCATCCGCCGGGTAACGGAGGAAGCGGGAATTTCCGGCAGCCAGGTGGACTGGTATCTCTGCCACCAGGCCAACGCCCGGATCATCGCCCATGTGGCCAAGACCCTGGCGCAGCCGGAAGAAAAATTTTTTATGAACCTGTCGGAATACGGCAACACTTCGGCGGCCAGCATCCCCATTGCCCTGGATGAAATGAACCGGGGCGGGCTGCTCCGCAGAGGGCAGAAGCTGGTGCTGGCAGGATTCGGCGGGGGCCTCACCTGGGGCGCCGCCCTGATGGAATGGTAAGCGGCGCCGCCGCAGGGAGGAAGAGACAGATGAAACGACTCAACGAGATTTTAGGTATAAAGTACCCCATTATCCAGGGGGGGATGGCCAATATCGCCACCGGACGCTTTGCCGCGGCGGTGTCCAACGCCGGAGGACTGGGACTCATTGGCGGTGGCGGTATGAGCGCCGAGACCTTCCGGGAGAATATCCGGGAGTGCCGGTCCCTGACCCAGGAGCCCTTTGGGGTCAACATTATGCTGATGCACCCCCAGGCGGAGGAGATGGCCGCCATTGCCGCCCAGGAGCGGGTGCCGGTGGTGACCACCGGAGCGGGCAATCCCGGAAAATATGTGGAACAGTGGAAACAGGCCGGATGCCTGGTCTACCCCGTGGTGCCCGGTGTTGCCCTGGCCCGGCGGATGGAGCAGGCGGGAGTCGACGGCGTTATTGCCGAGGGCACGGAAAGCGGCGGCCATGTGGGCGAGATGACCACCATGGCCCTGACCCCTCAGGTAGTGGACGCGGTAAAGGTGCCGGTCATCGCCGCGGGCGGCGTGGCGGGCGGCCGGCAGCTGCTGGCGGCTTTTGCCCTGGGCGCGGTGGGGGTCCAGGTGGGCACCTGCCTGCTGGTGTCTGAGGAGTGTCCCATCCATTCCAACTACAAGGAAGCCCTGCTCCGGGCAGGAGATTCCGACACAGTGGTCACCGGCCGCATTGCCGGGACGCCGGTGCGCATCCTCAAGAACCGGATGGCCCGGGAATATGTCCGCCGGGAAAAGGAGGGCGCCAGCCGGGAGGAACTGGAGCATTATACCCTGGGCTCCCTGCGCCGGGCGGTCTTTGAGGGAGATACCCAGACCGGTTCCCTGATGGCGGGCCAGGTGGCCGGGCAGCTTCATGAAATCCGTCCGGTAGCCCAGATCCTGGAGGATATGTGGCGGGAATATGAGGACACTCTGGCGGGCCTGTCCGCCGCGGAAAGATAAGGAGGACGCGCCATGAAGCTGGCCTTTTTATACGCCGGACAGGGCAGTCAGCAGCCCGGCATGGGGCAGGACCTGTATGAGGCCCGGCCTGCGTTCCGCCGGGTGCTGGACCGGGCGGCGGAAGAGGTGGATTTTGATTTAAAGGAGCTGTGCTTCCGGGGCCCTATGGAAACCCTTTCCATGACCCGGTACACCCAACCCTGCATGGTGGCCTTTGCCGCCGCCGTCACCGCCCTGTTCCGGGAGGAAGGCGTAGAGCCGGCTTATGCCGCCGGGCTGAGCCTGGGAGAATATTCTGCTTTATGCTGCGCCGGGGTGCTCAGTCCCGGTCAGGCCGTGGGCCTGGTTGCCTTCCGGGGCCAGGCCATGGAGCGGGCTGCGGCGGGGCTGGAAGCCGGGATGACCGCCGTGCTGGGGCTTACCCGGGAAACGGCGGAGGAAGTCTGCCGGGAGGCGTCTGAAGCGGGAGAAGGCCGGGCGGAAGTGGCCAACTGCAACTGTCCCGGCCAGATCGTCCTCAGCGGCCACCGGGAAGCGGTGGAACGGGCTGGTGCTCTGGCGCTGGCCCGGGGCGCCAAACGGTGCATTCCTCTCAATGTCAGCGGACCTTTCCACACCACGCTGATGGAACCGGCGGCCCGGGAACTGGCGCAGCGGCTGGAGGAAGAGAAACTGGCGCCCATGAGACTGCCGGTGGTTTTCAACGCTACCGCCCGTCCTCTGGAGCCGGGGGTGACAGTGGCGGAGATGCTGGTGCGCCAGGTCAAAAGCCCGACCCTGATGGAAGGCACCATCCGCTGGCTGGAGAGCCAGGGGGTGGATACCGTGGTAGAGATCGGGCCGGGCCGGGCGTTGAGCGGCTTTGTGAAAAAGACGGCGCCGGGGATCCGTACCCTCCAGGCGGGAGACCTGGCGGGTGTGGATGGGGTGCTGGAAGCGGTAAAAGGAGGATGACCCCATGGAACAGCAAAGAAAATGCGCCATTGTCACCGGCGGAAGCCGGGGGATCGGCCGGGCGGTCTGCCTGCGGCTGGCGGCGGAAGGCTTTGATATCGTTCTGGGCTACGCCGGCAACGACCAGGCGGCTGAGGAGACTTTGGAGGCCATCCGTGCCCTGGGCGCAGGGGCGGAGGCAGTCAAGGGGGACGTTTCAGAGGAGGCGGTCTGCCAGGCGCTGTTTGACCGGGCAGCCGAGGCTTTTGGCGGCGCTGACGTGCTGGTAAACAACGCGGGCATCACCCGGGATGGACTGCTGATGCGGATGAGCGATGAGGATCTGGACCGGGTGCTGGAAGTAAACCTGAAGGGGGCTTTCCGGTGCATGCGGATTGCCAGCCGCCTGATGGCCCGCCGCCGGTCGGGTCGGATCATCAATATGAGCAGCGTGGTGGGTCTCCACGGCAATGCGGGGCAGGTCAATTACGCCGCCAGCAAGGCGGGGCTCATTGGAATGACCAAATCCCTGGCCAAGGAACTGGGGAGCCGGGGGGTCACCGTCAATGCCGTAGCACCCGGCTTTATTGATACCGACATGACAGCGGTGCTGCCCGACAAGGTGCGGGAGCAGCTGCTGGGAAGCATTCCCCTGGGCCGTCTGGGGCAGGCGGAAGAGGTAGCGGCGGCAGTGGCCTTTCTGGCCGGCCCCGATGCCGCCTATATTACCGGACAGGTACTGAGCGTGGACGGCGGTATGTCCATATAAATAAAAAACAAAGACCCCGGTCCGGGGAGAACAGCGGGGGAGTGAGAGTCCTCCCCCAGGCAAGGAGCGACAAGGTATGAAAAGACGAGTGGTCATTACAGGCATGGGGGCAGTGACCCCTATCGGAAATACCACAGCGGAACTTTGGGCGGGGGTCCGGGCGGGGACCTGCGGCATTGCCCCCATCACCGCCTACGATGCCTCGGCCCAGAAGGTGCAGCTGGCCGCCGAAATCAAAAATCTGGATCCTGCGGCCCGGATAGGCAAGTCGGCCCGGAAGATGGACCGCTTTACCCAGCTGGCGGTGCTGGCGGCCCGGGAGGCCTATGGCCAGAGCGGACTCAACCCCGATAACTGCGACCCCACCCGGGCCGGCGTGATTTTCTCTTCCGGCATCGGCGGCCTTCCCACCATCGAGGCGGAGCATGACCGCGGCCGGGAGCGGGGATTTGACCGGGTCTCCCCCTTCTTTATCCCCATGTGTATCTCCAATATGGCGGCGGGGACCATTGCCCTGGATCTGGGCCTCAAGGGAATGTGCAGCTGTGTGGTCACTGCCTGCGCCAGCGGAGCCAACGCCATTGGAGACGCTTTCCGCCATATCCGGGACGGCTACGCCACTGTGATGGTCTGCGGCGGCGCCGAATCCACCATCACACCCCTGGCCATCGGCGGATTTACCTCCATGCGGGCACTGTGCGAGTCCCGGGATCCTGCCCGGGCCAGCATCCCCTTTGACCGGGAGCGTTCCGGCTTTGTGATGGGCGAGGGAGCCGGGGCTTTGGTCCTGGAAGAGGAAAGCCATGCCAAAGCGCGGGGTGCCGTGATCTACGGCGAAGTGGTGGGTTACGGAGCCACCTGCGATGCCTACCATATGACTGCCCCCGCTCCCGACGGCGAGGGCGCTGCCCGGTGCATGGCCCTTGCAATGGCAGACGGCGGCCTTGAAGCGGAAGATGTGGATTACATCAATGCCCACGGCACCTCCACTCCCCTCAACGACCGGTGTGAGACGCTGGCCGTCAAGGCGGCGCTGGGTGCCCGGGCCGGGCAGATCCCCGTCAGCTCCACCAAATCCATGACCGGACATTTGCTGGGGGCCAGCGGTGCGGTAGAGGCCATTATCACCGCTCTGGCCCTGCGGGAAGGCTATGTCCCCGCCACCATCGGCTATCGGGAGCCCGACCCCGATTGTGATCTGGATATGGTGCCCGGAGTGGGACGAACTCAGGAACTGCGCTGCGCCCTGTCCAATTCCCTGGGCTTTGGCGGACACAACGCCGTGCTGGCCCTGCGGCGGTACCAGGAATAAGGAGGATATGACATGGAACTCAATTCCAACCAGATCCAGGAGATCCTTCCCCACCGGTGGCCCTTCCTGCTGGTGGACCGGATCACCGATTTTGAGCCCGGCCAGTGGGCCCGGGGGGTCAAATGTGTCACCGCTTCGGAGCCCTGGTTTTCGGGACATTTCCCCCAGCATCATGTGATGCCCGGGGTCCTGATCCTGGAGGCCCTGGCCCAGGTAGGGGCGGTGGCGGTGCTGAGCAAGCCGGAAAACAAAGGGAAAATCGCCTTTTTTGGCGGCGTGAAGGAGGCCCGCTTCAAGGCTCAGGTGCGTCCCGGGGATGTGCTGGAGCTGGAGTGCCGCCTGGTGCGGGAGCGGGGACCTCTGGGCATTGGCGAGGCGGTGGCGACGGTGGGAGGCAAGGTTGCCGCCCGTGCCACCCTCACCTTTGCCGTGGAACGGTGATCCCCCCCTTTGCGCCCGACCCGGGAATGTGGTATGATAAAAACTACCACAGCTGCCCGGGGGAGGTTTTCCGATTGCTGGAAGCGACATTTAACGAGGTATACACCAAGTTCAAGCTGAACCTGTATAAAAGAATTTTTAACCGCTTTGAGGAGCGGGAGGCCACCCTGACGGCGGTGGAGACCTTTTGCATGGAGGTCATCTATGCTCTGGGGCGGCCCACCATCAATGAATTTGCCTACTTTGTCCAGATCTCCCAGGCCAATGCCGCCTACAAGGTGGGCAGCCTTATCAAAAAAGGGTATCTGCGCAAGGTGCGCTCCACCGAGGACAAGCGGGAGTACCATCTGGAAGTTACGCAGAAATATATGGATTACTATGGCATCAGCTACGACTATGTGGCTGTGGTGATGCGCCGCATCCGGGAGCGGTTTCCGGAACAGGACGTCCGTAAGCTGGAGGAGATGCTTCAGGTCATTTCCCGGGAGCTGATGCCCGAGATCCAGGTGGAGAGCATTCCCATCCCGCCGCAGCATGAATCGTGACTGCCCTCATGACCGGCGGTTTGTCCAAACCGCTCAGGATCTGTCGTGGGCAGAATCTATGGGTGCCTGTCTTATTTTCATTTCCAAGAGCGCCCGTCTCCTGCTCTGGGATATTTGCCCGGGTCCCTATGGTTCTTGATTTTCATCGTTTTTCCGGATATTTTTGAGGTGTGAAAAAGTTTGAAAGCCATCGGCTGTGCCGATGGCTTTCTTATGTAAAAAAATCCCCCGGCCCAGCCGGGGGATTTTTTTACTTTAGTGCCATGTGCACGCCCCAAAATTACTTGCGGGGATTCTTGATAGCAGCCTGAGCGGCAGCCAGACGAGCGATGGGCACACGGTAGGGAGAGCAGGAGACGTAGGTGAGACCCACATTGTGGAAGAACACCACAGAAGAGGGATCGCCGCCTACCTCGCCGCAGACGCCCAGCTTCAGGTCGGGGCGGGTCTCGCGGCCCAGCTTGCAGGCAATGTCGATCAGCTTGCCCACGCCCACCTGATCCAGACGGGCAAAGGGATCCTGCTCGTAGATCTTCTTGTCGTAGTAGGCGCCCAGGAACTTGCCGGCGTCGTCACGGGAGAAGCCGAAGGTCATCTGGGTCAGGTCGTTGGTGCCGAAGGAGAAGAACTCGGCCT
>CASEAH010000060.1 GCA_949285935.1 uncultured Oscillospiraceae bacterium | reverse complement strand
AACGAGCGGAACGTCCCGCCCCACGGCGAGAGCGGGGAACAGATGACCCGGCGGGTGCTGGAGGCATTTGACCAGCTGCCGGATAACACGGTGCTGATTACCCACGGCGGGGTGATTGCCGCCATTCTGGCCAGCCGTTTTCCCGGGGAGGGAAAGAACCGCTACCAGTGGCAGCCCAAGCCCGGCCATGGTTATGTCCTCACGGAGAAGGGCTATGCCCCTATCCCGGAGCAGAACTGACACTTGCATAATTTCCCCTTTTTCGGTAAAATGGGAGAAGCAAGCGGCGGTTCCCGGGGCAATACGTAAAAAACGCAGAGCCCAGAATGGGTTCTGCGTTTTTTGGAGGAAATCATGGAATTATCGGAATTTTTTCAGGAAAACCCCCAGACGGCCATCGCCTTTTCCGGCGGGGTGGACTCTGCCTATCTGCTGTGGGCGGGGATTCAGGCCGGGGTCCGGGTGAAGGCCTATTATGTAAAAACCCAGTTCCAGCCGGCCTTTGAGCTGGCCGACGTCCAAAGGCTTGCCCGGGAACTGGGGGCGGAGCTGGAAATCCTGCCGGTGGACATCCTCTGCCGGAAGGAGGTCACCGCCAATCCCGCCGACCGGTGCTATTACTGCAAGCGGGCCCTGTTTGAAACCCTGGTGTCCGCCGCAAGGAAGGACGGCTTTCCCCTGGTGCTGGACGGCACCAATGCTTCCGACGATCTGAGTGACCGTCCCGGCGTCCGGGCATTGCGGGAGCTGGAAGTCCGATCTCCTCTGCGGGAGTGCGGTCTGACCAAGGAGGAAATCCGCAGACGCTCCAAAGAAGCGGGCCTCTTCACCTGGGACAAGCCCGCCTATGCCTGTCTCGCCACCCGGATTCCCACGGGAGAAGAAATCACCCGGGAGAAGCTGGAAAAAACCGAACAGGCGGAACAATACCTGATGAATCTGGGGTTCCGGGATTTCCGGGTGCGGCTGGACGGGGGGCGGGCAAAACTGCAGCTTTCCGCTTCTGATCTGCCCCTGGTGATGGCGCATCGGGAGGAAATTGTCCATACTCTGAGAAAGTCTTATGACGGCGTTTTGCTGGATTTGGAGGTACGCCATGCATTCTGATACGAAAAAATTGCTGGAATCGGTTCAGCGAGGGGAGACCTCGGTGGACGAGGCCCTGCTGCAGCTGAAGCTGTCTCCCTTTGAGGACATTGGCTACGCCAAGGTGGATCTGCACCGGAAGCTTCGCCAGGGGACGGCGGAGGTGATCTACGGCGCAGGGAAGACCCCGGAACAGATTGCCGGGATTGTGGCTGCCATGCAGAAAAACGGCCAGAACCGGATTCTCATTACCCGCCTCTCCCCGGAGTCTGCGGAAGAAGTGTCCCGGACGGTGGAACTGGATTACCGCCCCATTCCCCGGCTGGGCATTGTGGGAGGCTTTCCTGAGCCGGACGGACTGGGCAAGGTGGTCATCGCCACCGGCGGCACCAGCGACATCCCCGTGGCGGAGGAAGCGGCCCTGACGGCGGAAATCCTGGGCAGCCAGGTGGTGCGGCTGTATGATGTGGGGGTTGCCGGGGTACACCGGCTGCTGGCCCACATGGAGCTGCTGATGGATGCCAGCGTGATCATCGCCATCGCGGGGATGGAAGGAGCCCTTGCCAGTGTGGTGGGAGGTCTGGCGGACTGCCCGGTGATTGCGGTGCCCACCAGTGTGGGCTACGGGGCATCCTTCGGGGGCGTCAGCGCCCTGCTGAGCATGCTCAACTCCTGCGCCAGCGGGGTCAGTGTGGTGAACATCGACAATGGATTCGGGGC
>CASEAH010000059.1 GCA_949285935.1 uncultured Oscillospiraceae bacterium | reverse complement strand
GCATGGGGGATGCCGGCGTTTTTGGACATTTTCCACAGGCCAAAGCCCATGAGAACAAAGACGCCCACCAGAACTGCCAGGTAAATCAGCAGGAAGCCCAAAATAAGGGGTGCCGCAACAGACATGTCAAATTTCCTTTCTCCATCCCGGGTTAGGGGATTTTTTCATCCCCACCCGGGTACTGTCAAAACAGGCGCAAAGCCTCACTTTTTGTCGGCAATGGCAGCCACGCCGGGAAGGATCTTGCCTTCCAGATACTCCAGGGAAGCGCCGCCGCCGGTGGAAATATGGGTCATTTTATCCGCAAAGCCCAGCTGCATCACAGCCGCAGCACTGTCGCCGCCGCCGATGATGGTGGTGGCGTCGGTCTCGGCCAGCGCCTTGGCCACGGCAATGGTCCCTTCCGCCAGGACGGGATTTTCAAACACACCCATGGGACCGTTCCAAACGACTGTCTTAGCGGTCTGGACCGCACCGGCAAAGAGCGCCCGGGTCTTGGGGCCGATGTCCAGACCCATCTGATGGGCAGGAATTTTTCCGGCGTCCACTACCGATACGTCAATGGGACCGTCAATGGGGTCGGGGAAAGCGTCCGCCACCACGGTATCCACCGGCAGCAGCAGCTGTACGCCCTTGGCCTCGGCTTTTTTCAGCATCTGGGCACAGTAGTCCACCTTCTCATTGTCCACCAGGGAGGTGCCCACTTCCAGGCCCTTGGCCTTGAGGAATGTATAGGCCATACCGCCGCCGATAATGAGAGTATCCACTTTGGTGAGGAGATTTTCAATGACGCTCAGCTTATCCGCCACCTTGGCGCCGCCCAAAATGGCCACAAAGGGACGCACCGGTTCTTCCACAGCGTTGCCCAGGTAGGCGATCTCCTTCTGCATCAGATAGCCCACGGCGGTTTCCGCCACATACTGAGCCACTCCCACGGTGGAGCAGTGGGCCCGGTGGGCGGAGCCAAAGGCATCATCCACATAAACGTCAGCCAGGGAAGCCAGCTCCTTGCTGAAAGCCTCCTGGTTCTTGGTTTCCTCAGCCCGGAAACGGGTATTCTGCAGCAGCACCACATCCCCGTCCTTCATGCCGTCCACCGCGGCCCGGGCCTTGGGGCCCACCACCTGGTCGTCATCGGCAAAGGTTACCGGACGGCCCAGCAATTCGCTCAGCCGCACCGCCACGGGAGCCAGAGAGAATTTGGCCTCCGGGCCGTTCTTGGGCTTGCCCAGGTGGGAACAGAGGATCAGGCGGGCGCCATGGTCCAGAAGATACCGGAGGGTGGGAAGAGCCGCCACGATCCGGTTGTCGTTGGTGATGACGCCCTCCTTCATGGGAACATTAAAGTCGCACCGGACCAGCACGCGCTTGCCTTGTACATTCAGGTCCTCAATGGTCACTTTGTTCAGGGTGTTCATATTTCTTTCATCCTTTCTCCAGATTGTTTCTTTTGAGCAGATGGGGCTTTCTTGCCTTTTTATTGTAAAACAGCATGCCGAATTTTGCAAGGAAATATTGGGCGTTTTGCCCCTTTGAAAGCGTTTTTGTTAATTTTTTATCAGCTAGAGGAGTTTCCGCCTTCCGTCCTATCTATTATGCCCATTACCGGGCTCATGAACCCTGTCAAACACCCTCTTGCAGCTGCCTTGCTTTATTTTGCCGTCTGCATCCTGCCTCCGCCTTTTCCTTCTTTTTTGCCTTTCTCCACCCATGAATCCCCCAGACCGGGGGTATGATTCCGGCTTTTCCGAACTTTCATCCTGTCCGGCCCGTCCGTATTTTTTCGCCTCTCTGTGAAGTCTTTTGCCATTTTGCAGGCAACCGGTCCAACCCTTTTGGGTCCATGCTTTTTTCACAATTCTCTGTTTCCACAGCATTTTTGTTCTCCCGGAAGCCTGTTCCCCACAGTACCGCGCTGTAAACCGCCTCTCTCCCCGGATCTCCGACCCCAGTTTGCAAAACTCCGGTATCCTGCCTGAAGATTTCGTTCCTGCGTACCCTCCGCCGCTGTCTTTTCCGTGCCGCTGCATCCCGCCAGCGGCTCATACGAACAGTGGCTTCCCGTTTCAGCTTTCCCCATGACCAAACATTTTAAAACGCCTGAAGGTTGTTTCATTTGCATTCCCTGCCTCGCAGTCTCCAAACGGATAGCCGCTGTATGGCGTTTTTCTATGGTTGATCGCCCGTTGCTGTCAGTTTGCTGCATACTGGAAGCTGCGGCGGCTTTTTACAGGGCGTTCCTATACCGCTGCCGGAAGTCTGGTTTCCCTGTCCAACAAAGACGGCACACACCCGGAAAACTGCCGTTTCCCCAGTGTGTGCCGTTTTTATCCTGCCCTGTGCAGGGCAGGATTTTGTTTTCCTATTACAGCTCTTACATTTTTAAGGGAGAACCTTGCCCAATGGGAAAGATATCTTTGGCAAAGGACAGGATACCGGAAGCCTTTAGGGAATTTCCTCCAGCTGCCGCGCCACATTCTCCCGCATCCGGCAGAGAAGTTCCATGGCCTTTTCCCGATCTTGAGGGCTGAAGTCCCGGAACAGCATCTCCTGGTAATCTGTTACATACCGCTGCAAGACGGGAAAAAGCTCCGTGGCCAGGCTGGTGGGATAAATATGATTGACCCGCCGGTCTCCGGGATCCTCGCTCCGGAGAATCAGACCGCTCTTTTCCAAAGTACAAAGACTGCGGGCCACAGTCCCTTTATCCATCCCCAGCTGGGCGCTGATGGTCTCCTGAGTCAGTCCCGGCTCCCGCAGGACCCGCAGCATGCAGGGCAGCTGTCCCAGTTCCAGAGGCAGCTGGTCTTCCCGAAGTTTCTGGGCAAAGTACCGCTGGCTGTATCGGTAAAGGATAGACACATAACCGTTGGCAAAAATCCGCCGCATGGCTCAGCCCTCCTGTACGGCAGAAGCTTCCGCCCGGTCTCCGGCGCCTTCTTCCCGGGCAGCCTGGAGTTTTTCAATATTCCGCAGAGTGGCAAATCCCAGCGGGATGGCAGTGGCAAAAGCGCAGATATCTGAAAGAGGCTGGGCACTCTGGACCCCCAGCAGACCGATGCAGTGGGGCAGGATCAGAACCAGGGGGATAAAGTACAGGCCCTGACGGGCAATGGCCAGAATGGAAGCGCCAAAGGTGGCTCCAATATTTTGCAGCAGCATATTGCAGAGGATGACCCAACCGGAGAAGGTAAAGGTAATGGCCTGGATCCGCAGGGCCAGAGCGCCGATGGCAATGACGTCCGGATCGTTGCGGCGGAAAATGGTAATGATCTGGGGGGCAAAAAGGAAGCCCAGCACTGAGAAGAAAAGAAGGACCCCTACTGCCACCTTGACGCAGAACCAGAACGCTTCCAATACCCGGTCATATTTTTTGGCTCCGTAATTGAAGCCGCATACCGGCTGGAAGCCCTGCCCAAAGCCCAGCAGCACCGATTGCGCAAACATGGTAACCCGGTTGACAATGGACATGGCGGCAATGGCCGCATCCCCGTAAATACCTGCGGACACATTCAGGAAGATCACAGCCAGGCTGGCCAGCCCCTGCCGGTACAGGGAGGGCAGGCCGGTGCGAAGGATATCCCGGTACATGGTGGCATCGGGCTTAAAGCTGCGGGGAGAAATACGGATATTGCCGTTGCAGCCCCGATTCTGATAAAGGAGGATGGAAAAACTGAGCATCTGGCTGAGCATGGTGGCCAGAGCAGCCCCTGCCACCCCCATTTTGAAGACAAAAATAAAGATGGGATCCAAAATAATATTTACCACGCCGCCGGTCCCGATGCCCAGCATGCTGTAAAACGCGCTTCCCTGAAACCGCAGGACATTGTTGAGCACATAGGAACCCGCCATAAAAGGCGCCGCCAGCAGGATATAAAAAGCGTAATCCATGGCGTAAGGGAGAATGGTTTCGGTAGCGCCCAACAGCTTTACAAAAGGCTCCAGAAAGAGCAGGCCCGCCACGGAAAGGCAGAGGCCGCAGGCCATGGCCGAAAAAAAGCCTACCGAGGCCACCCGGACAGCCCGTTCCTCGTTGCGGCTTCCCAGGAGGCGGGAGACATTGTTCCCCGCCCCCATGCCAAAGGTGAATCCAATGGCCTGGATCATGGCCATGAGGGGAAAAATGACCCCCACGGCGCCGGTGGCACTGGTGCTGATCTGCCCCACAAAAAAGGTGTCCGCCATATTGTAGATGGAGGTCACCAGCATGGAAATGATGGTGGGGATGGCCAAACGGGCAATAAGCGGCCGCACCGGGGTTTCGGTCATTTGTCTGAATTTTTCTTCAGGGGTCAGCGCCTGACGGATCTGCATGTAAGACTTCCTTTCTACGGGTTTTGTAAGGTTTAAAGGTTTGCCGGCAAAAGTTTTCCCCAAGCAAAGGCCGTATTCTGCATAAAAGAAAACCTGGGGGTATGTCAGGTTCAAGGCCCGGCAAAATTAGCGGAATCTTGTAGCGCAGTGGAGTGGCCCGGCCGGAGCAGGGGAAGAGTCCGCCAAAACAGATCTCCTCCAAAGGCAGGTTTCCGCCGGGCCTTTCCCCGACGGCTCCACAGCCAAGGCCTCCAAAATTGAAAAACAGGGCTGCATTCCGGGGCATAAATGCAAAACAGCAAACTTTGTTCAACCGTTCTTATTTTATTATAACGATAAATAGTTGTGTGCGCAACTAAATTTTACAAAAAGTACCCGGTGTATGACGCTGGTCTACTCCCCCGCAAAATTGCATTTCAGGTTTCGGGGCTTCTTTTGAATCGGGCAGGATGGCTCAAAGGTTTTGGACGGAGGTCTTTGTTCTTTCAAAGACGCAAATCTGCTCATAGGTGTCAAGTCCCAAAATGAAAAACCGGATGCCTGAAACGGGCATAGCAAAGCAGGCCTGCAGCAATGCCCTGTAAGGCTGATTGCCTCTTCATGGCAGCTTAGCTTTGAGCCGCTGAACAGCATTGCCAGCGCAACACCGTTCTTGGGGTCAAACATATGACAGCGAGGCTGTGCTCCCTTCAAAACATAAAGCAGCCAGCACGTCCGGCTCTGAAAACCGGATGTACTGGCTGCTCTGTCACGAATTTAAAAATCGGCAGGCCTCAAGTCATCAAAAGCAGAATCCTGTTCGTCCGCATCCCCAAGTCTGCTTGCAGACACGGGGGAACCGGCATTGTTTAAAAACGTGTCCCATTTTTACACACGCTTCCTGCCGCTCTTCAAAAGGCCGGGCATCCCAGGCAAATCAGGCTTTGGGGTGTGCCACAGGGAAAATCACGCCAAAAATGGTGGGGCCGGAATTGGTGGATACCGAGCCTCCAATGAGATATGTGCCGGCGCATTTGAGTCCGGTCTCCTTGGCCACCGCCCGTTCCAGGGCCTTGGCGTTTTCGGCGCTGTCCGCCCGGAGGATGTAAAAAGGTCTTCCGTCCTTGACGCACTGGTCAGCAGCCAGGCGGCACATCTCGGAAATCAGCTTGTGGTCCCCCCGCACCTTGGTAAAGGTTTCCAGGACGCCTTTTTTCAGGGTCAGGATGGGCCGGAAGCCCATAACTTCTCCCACAAAGGCGGCGACGGTGGTAATGCGGCCGCTTTTTTTTGCATAATCCAGATTGGTAAGTCCCACATACACTTTGTAGCCCTCCAGCGCGTCCCGGAGGACCTCCAGCACCTCATTGCGGGTTTTCCCTTCCCGGGCGGCTCTGGCGGCTTTTACCACTGCCTGGCCGTACACATAGGTGTAGGTGGCAGAGTCCACAATATCGATGGTGACGTTCTCCCGCAGGGCGGGCTGCTCTTCCAGCACCATTTGCTTGGCCATACGGGCAGCGTCATAAATTCCCGACGCGGTAGCGGTAATGGTGACGCAGATGATATGATCTGCGCCCTCCTCCAGGGCTTTGGAAAAAGCCTCGGCAAACTGGACGGCGGTGATCTGGGCGGTGGTGGGGATGGCTTTGGCGGAAGTGAGGATACGGTAGTATTCCTCGCTGGTAAAATCCACTCCCTCCAAATAGGTCTTGCCGTCCACAGTGATGGGGATGGGCAGAAGCTGGATCCCCAGTTCCTCCGCTTCATTTCTGGGGATGTCGGACGCAGAATCGGTAATGATTTTGATCACGGCTGGATTTCCTCCCATTGATAGTGATGGAGCTGGCCCTGATTTTGCAGGCTGGGGTAGCCCCATTGGCGCAGAACCTCATACACCCCGATGGCTACCGTGTTGGAGAGGTTGAGGCTGCGCAGCCCCTGGAGCATGGGGAGCCGGAGACACCGATCCGGGTGTTGGAGCAGCAATTCCTCCGGCAGACCGGCATCCTCCCGGCCAAAGATGAGAAAAGCGTCGTCCGGATAGGAGACCTGGCTGTATACCTGACGTCCCTTGGTGGAAAAAAAATACATTTCTGCCCCGGCATTGCGGCTCAGAAAGTCCTCCAGACAGGAATAATGGGTAATATCCAGGTACTGCCAATAATCCAGACCGGCCCGGCGCAGGCGGGCGCTGTCCACCTGAAAGCCCATAGGCTCCACCAAATGGAGCCGGGCGCCGGTGGCGGCACAGGTGCGGGCCACATTCCCTGTATTTTGGGGAATGCGGGGCTCCACCAGAACAACATTCAGCTGGCTCACAGACACACGACCTTTGTAACACCGGTTTTTGTAACATTTGTTGCTTTGCACTCCCCAGTCTAAAGCAAACCTCCCCCATTGTCAAGAAAAAATATTGCCGGGGCTCCCGCGAGTCCCGGCAATGTAAAAGACGGAGGATTCTGTTTCAGACGGATCTTCAGGATGCAGCCATGAAAGCTGCTGATATGCGGCATTTCCCGTTCCTGCACCCTCAGAAGCGGACGGCTGAAAATGGATTTTCGGGGGAACCGGTATTTTGCCTTTCTGGAGAAGCCCGCAAAATACCAAGCGGTAAAAATCAGGACCCGATCTTTATTCCACCGAAATAATCAAATAGTAGACCGGCTGACCGCCGTTGATAAGAGCCAGATCCATGTTCTTGGGCAGCTTTTCCCGTACCGCTGCCTCCAGCTCGGCGGCCTGCTCCTCGGTAACATCCTCGCCGTACAGCAGGGTCACAAAGGAACTGTCCTTATTGAGCAGCGCCTTGGTAAGGCGCACAGCGGCCCGGTTCAGATCCCGCTCGGTAAAGGAAACTTTTCCGTTTTCCAGGGCGAGCAGTTCTCCTTCCTTGATCTTGTGGCCGTCATACTCGCTGTCCCGGGCGGCAAAGGTAATCTGGCCGGTACCCACCCGCTCGGCAGCTTTCAGCATCCGGATGGCGTTTTCAGAGGCATCGGCGCCTTCATCAAAGGCCAGCATGGCGCCCAGGCCCTGGGGAATGGTACGGGTGGGAATGACCCGCACTTCCCGGGTCTTGCACAGCTTGGCGGCCTGCTCGGCGGCCATGATGATGTTCTTGTTGTTGGGCAGTACAAAAACGGTGTGGGAAGGGGTAGCTTCCACCGCCCGAAGGATGTCTTCGGTGGAGGGGTTCATGGTCTGTCCGCCGCTTACCACCTGACCCACGCCCAGGTCTGTAAACAGCTGCCGCACCCCATCGCCCGCCGCCACGGCCACAAAGCCGTTGGGGATGTTGGGGTCCACCGGGACCTTTTTGGCAGCCACTGCCTGGGTGCGCTTCTTCTGCTCCTCATGCTGCAGGCGCATGTTCTCGATCTTCATCTTGGTGAGCATACCAAATTTCAGCGCCTCCTGGAGGGCGTCGCCGGGGTTTTCGGTATGGACATGGCACTTGATGATGTCTTCATCATCCACCACCACGGCACTGTCGCCGATGGATTCCAGGTAGGCCCGGAGCTTCAGGGCATCCCGGTCCTTCCGGTCCTTGATCACAATGAATTCGGTGCAGTAGGTAAAGGTAATGTCAGCCTCGTATTCTCCCGCGGCATTGCTGTCGGGGTGGATGCTGTCTCCCTCTTCCTGGGCCGCATCCTGAGCGGGAATCACCTCACCGCCGTCAAAAACAGCTTTCATTCCCTCGTAAATGCAGACCAGGCCCTGACCGCCCGCGTCCACCACACCGGCCTTTTTCAGGACAGGGAGCATCTCGGGAGTTTGCGCCAGGGCTTCCCGGGCGCTGTCCAGCACCATGTCCCACAGCTGGGGCAGGGGCATTTCGTCGGTGATGACCTCTGCGGCTTTCTCTGCCGAAAGGCGGGCCACCGTCAGCATGGTGCCCTCGGTGGGCTTCATAACCGCCTTGTAGGCCGATTCCACGCCAATGGAAAGCGCCTTGACCAAATCCCGGGCATCGGCGGTTTCCTTGTCCTTGAGGCCTTTGGAAAAGCCCCGGAACAGCAGGGAGGTAATGACGCCGGAATTGCCCCGGGCGCCCCGCAGCAGGGCGGAAGAGGCGGTATGGGCTACCTGATAGACCCCCACGTCGTCAGGGAGGGTCTGCAGCTCAGCCCGGGCCGCGCTCATGGTCATGCTCATGTTGGTGCCGGTATCCCCGTCCGGGACGGGGAACACATTGAGGGAGTCCACCCTCTGGCGCTGGTTGGCGATATTGTTGGCCGCGGAGATCATGGCGTCCCGCAGCATCTTGCCGGTTAACACTGATTTTACGCTCCTTTCGGAGAAGAACCCGCCTGAGGGGCCGGGGCGCTCTCTCCATCTCAAAATCGGCGGCCGGGGGAAACCCGGCCGGGACGCCTTTTACTGGGCGTTCATGGAATCCACATACACATTGACCTTGGCCACGGCAAAGCCGGTAGCCTCCTCCACGGTGTAGCGGACCTTGTGGACGATGCTTTTGACGATGGCGGAAATATTGACGCCGTAGGTGACGGCAATGTGAATGTCCACCACCAGCTTACCGTCCTCGGTGCGCACCCGGACGCCCTTGTCCGGCGCTTCCTTGTTGGCCAGCCGGGATTTGAGCCCCTGGTAGGCAGAACCCACCATGCCCGATACGCCGAAGCACTCCGACGCGGCATGGCCGATGAGATTGGCAAAATATTCCTGGGAGATCTCCACGGAGCCCAGCGTATTTTCAAAGCCTATCATTTGTCAGTATCCTCCTTTTGGGCGGGGATGGGGGCCAGGCAACCAAATGCCCGCCCCAAGCCGATGAAACAGCTATTACCAGTCCACTATATTATAGAAAATATCCTGCCCGGTTGCAACCATATTTACAGAAAAATCTCGGGCCACGCAGAGAATCCCCCGGCGGTAAAGCAGAGGTATCACCGGAAGTTTCTCCTGCAGCACCCGGTCCAGCTCTTCGGGCGTGATTTCTCCCGCTTTGGCCTGGGCATAGGCGGCTTCCGTTTCGGGATCGTAGGGTATTCCCGTACCAAAGGTCTGGTTGGGGGAAATCAAACCGGAGATATCCATATTGTATGGAATTTTTACCTCGCCTATGTACAGATCATAATCCCCGGCGGCAACAGCGGCCGCATAGGTATCCCACGGGACCCGGGACACCGTTACCTGGATCCCCGCCAGGGCGCAGGAATCGGCAATCAGCTGGGCAGCGCTTTCCCGGGCAGCGTTTTCTTCATTCACCAGCAGGGTCAGGCTCATTCTCCTCCCTCCCGAAAGCCGGTAGCCTGCCTCATCCCTTTGGGCATAACCCAGTTCATCCAGCCGGGCGTTGATCCGCTCCAGAGAGATATCCAGCTGGGCGGAGTCCAGAGAGACGCTGGCAAAAGCCGGATTGATGAGGGAGGTGCTGGCCGACCCAAAGCCCAGATAGGCCTTGCGGAGGATGTCATCCCGGTTGATCAGCCCGCTGAGAATGCCCCGCAGCTCCTGGTCCAGCCCCCAGCGGCCGCTGTTTACCCCCAGGTAGACCAGGTTATTCATATCCACCTGGCGGTAGCCCATCCCCAGTCCCAGGTTCAGGTCCCCCTGGAGGTCGGAATACATCAGATCCAGCTCTCCCTCCAGCAGACTGTAGCTCTGTTCCTCCAGGGTGGAACCTGCCACCAGACGGACGGTTTTGACGTTTTGAACCGGGGTATGGTACCGGGGATTGGCTGTGAAAAGGGCGGGGTCGCCATCCCCGGGAAGGTATCTTCCGCTTCCAACCGGCTGGGCAGCCTCACCGGTTCCTGCCTTGACAATGGGAAAGCAAAGGCTGCGGGTAAAAAAGACGTCAGGGGCGGAAAGGGTGATAATGACCGTGGCGTCCGTGGGGGTCTCCACCGAAGAGACTCCCGCAAGACCCGGAGCAAAGCGAGGGGTCGCCCGGGCCAGTTCCAGGGACGCGGCCACATCCTGTGCTGTCACCAAAGAGCCGTCCCAGAACTCAGCGTTTCCCCGCAGGTGGATCTCTACCCGGGTGCCGTCCTGAAGGGAGATCTCCTGGGCCAGACGGTTCTGGGGCTGGTAGTTTTCATCCAGAGCCACCAGGGTGTCATACAGCAGCCCCGCGGCATAATAATTCTGTAAGGTGCGGCAGGTATAGGGATTGAGGGTATCATCCGCCTGATAGGGGATCCGCACCTCTGTCACCGGAGCCGGCGCCACATCCTGCTGCTGGGCAAGGATGGCTGCCGATTCCTCCTCCTGTGAAGACGAGGCGCCACAGCCGGCCAGCGAAATCAAAGAAAGGACAAGGCCCGCGGCCAGGGAAAGGGCAAGCATTTTTTTCATGGTGGGTCCTCCTGTCCGCCGCCCCGGGCAAAAAGAAGGGGCGGGGCTCTCCTGACACAGAGAGTCCCGCCCGCAGGCCGCCGGCGCTTTTACCGGGGCTCCACGATCAGCTTGATGGCCGTTCGCTCCTCTTCATCAATGGTGATGTTGGCAAAGGCCGGGATACACACCAGGTCCACACCTGCGGGAGCAAGGTATCCCCGGGCAATGGCCACAGCCTTCACCGCCTGGTTGGCGGCGCCGGCGCCCACTGCCTGGACCTCCACCGCGCCTTTTTCACGAATGACGCCCGCAATGGCGCCTGCCACGGAGTTGGGAACAGATTTTGCGGAGACTCTCAGTATTTCCATTTGACAATCCTCCTCCAAACCAATCGGTTTCCTACTCTCAATATACTTGATTTTGGCACTTTCCGCAAGGTTTTTAGTGGAAGATTGTTATTTTATTCCATGTTTATTCTGCAAATTTTGGATGTTTTGCCGGTTTTGTCATCAATTTCCAGGCACACACCGCTGAGGCGGCAAAAGCCCTTATCCGTCTCAAACCGGGTGGGAAGATTGGTGCGGAACCGGCGCAGTGCCAGCTCCGGCTTGACTCCCAGCACCGAATTGAAGCTGCCGCACATCCCCAGATCCGTGATGTAGCCGGTGCCCTGGGGCAGAATCCGCTCATCTGCCGTTTGGATGTGGGTATGGGTGCCCACCACCGCCGAAACCCTTCCGTCCAGGTAAAAGCCCATGGACAGCTTTTCCGACGTGGCTTCGGCATGAAAATCCACCAGCACGATGGGGGCGTCAGCCCGGGCCAGCAGCCGGTCCACACAGTCAAAGGGATTCTCGTAGCTTTCCATATAGCAGGTGCCGGTGAGGTTGATCACCGCGACCCGGGGGCAGCCCGGCCGGTCATACCAGCCGATCCCTTGTCCGGGGGCTTCGGGATGGAAATTGGCCGGACGGATGATCTGTCCGCTTTCTTCCAGAAAAGGGTAGATCTCCCGGCGGCGCAGGGCGTGATTGCCCAACGTGATGAAATCCACACCGCTGTCCAGCAGGTGGTTGGCACTGCTGGGCAGGATCCCGTTTCCCTCGGCGGAATTTTCGCCGTTGGCTATGATAAGATCCGGGGCATACTCCCGGCGCAGAGCGGACATCCGTTCCCGCACAAAGGCGCAGCCGTTCTGTCCCACTACATCCCCGATCATGACAATACGCATGGCAGACTCCCCTTTCAGGCGTTTTCCCTCGGGGGACGCCCGGGGTCATTATAGCAGATTCGCCCCCAAAAGAAAAGCCCGGGCTCCTTTCTCTTTTCCGGGCCGGACGGCCCTTTCAAGAAAAAACTTCTCCGGCAGCCTGAAGGCGGTCCTCCCTTTCCCCCGTATGAGAAAGGGCTGCTCTTACGTCACGCAGCATCTGTCTCTTCGGCCTTGGTCAGGAGCGGGTGTCTGAAACCATTTCTTGGATGGCGATCCGCTCCTCCCCGCGGATACAGGGCATTATTTTCCCGATCAAAGCGCCGGGGCGGCCTCAGAAAAATCCTATGCAAAGGCAGAACACAAAATTTCCGGGTCCGCGGCCAGATGCAAAACAATACAAAAGGGCGCCCCCGCAGGAGCGCCCGAAGCCGGAGGAAGCCGGATTACTCGGCATCCACCTTGGCCATATGCTTGATCAGATCGCAGAGCTTGTTGGAATAGCCCCACTCGTTGTCGTACCAGGAAACCAGCTTCACAAAAGTCTCGTTGAGCATGATGCCGGCCTTGGCGTCAAAGATAGAGGTGCGGGGATCGGTGTAGAAGTCGCTGGACACCACATCCTCGTCGGTATAGCCCAGGATGCCCTTCAGGGAAGTCTCGGAGGCTTCCTTGATGGTCTTGCAGATCTCCTCATAGGTGGTGGGTTTGGCCAGCTTGCAGGTCAGGTCCACCACCGAAACGTCCAGAGTGGGCACGCGGAAAGCCATACCGGTAAGCTTGCCCTTCAGCTCGGGGATGACCAGCGCGCAGGCCTTGGCGGCGCCGGTGGAGGAGGGGATAATGTTGCCGGCAGCGGCACGGCCGCCTCTCCAGTCCTTCTTGGAGGGGCCGTCCACCGTCTTCTGGGTGCCGGTGGTGGCATGGACGGTGGTCATCAGGCCCTCGACGATGCCGAAGTTGTCGTTGATGACCTTGGCCAGAGGCGCCAGGCAGTTGGTGGTGCAGGAAGCGTTGGAAACCACCTTCATGTCCTTGGTGTACTTGTCATTGTTGACGCCCATAACAAAGGTGGGGGTATCCTTATCCTTGGCAGGGGCGGAAATAATGACCTTCTTGGCGCCGGCCTGCAGATGGGCCTGGCACTTCTCAGTGGTGGTGAAAATACCGGTGGAATCCACCACATAGTCAGCGCCGATCTCGCCCCAGGGAATCTCGGCGGGGTTCATTTTATCAAAGGTGGCAATGGCATGGCCGTTGACGGTAAATTTGCCGTCCTTCACTTCGGCGGTGCCGTTGAAGCGGCCGTGGATGGTGTCATACTTGGTCATGTAGACCATATACTCCGCGTCGATGGCGGGATCGTTGATTCCCACCACTTCAAAAACGTCGGGCTGGGAAACCGCTACCCGGAAGACCAGTCTGCCGATACGGCCAAAGCCATTGATGCCGATTCTGATTGCCATAATGATCAACACTCCTTCGTTGTTTTATGGTGATGCTTCGGTATGGTTTTATTGTAACCGAAAGACGAGGAAACCACAAGGGCTTGACATTTATTTCACAATAAATTTCGGAAAAATTTGGATTATGCGTTAAAAACGATCCGCTTTTCTCCCGGATCCTTGGCCATTTTCCACTCTCTCCCCCCTTTGCCATTCCTTCCCCACAGGGAATCACGGGAGTTTTTCTTTCCCCGGCGCATACTAACAGGAGACTTTTGCGGCATCCGGGGACAAAAACCGGAAAAAATAATGACAACCGCAAAGTTTTATCCTATAATAGCAAATAATAACGATTCGTCAAAATTCGTCATTTTTCGCGTTTCTTTTACCCATCACAGTTGCCACCAAGGAGGGATGGAGCCATGGCCCAACCCGATATTTTTGCCCGGATGGAGGAGCAGTTTGCAGCGGCGCCCTTTGCGGTGCTGCTCACCGACCGGGAACTGAATATCCTGTACGCCAACAGCTACGCACAGGAGTTGTCCCGGACGCTGGAATTTTCTGACGGAATCCGGCTGATGGTGCCCCAGGAGGATGTAGATGCCTGCCTGAGCAGCCTCCAGAAGGGAGAGGGCTGCCGTCTTTTCCCCTCTCCGCTGCGGGCCGCCTCTGTCTGCCTGTCCGTGACTCCCCTGAAGGAAGGGGAGGAAACCGTAGGCGGGTTTGTCACACTCTCCCCTTCGGATGAGCCTCCTTCCACTCCCCGTGAGGCGGTGGAAGGGGTCAGCAGCGCCGCTCTTTCGGGCAGCTTCCGCTATCCGTTGTCTCAGATTTTTGCTTCCCTTTCTGTGATCCTCCGGCGGCTCCACGCCATGGACAACCACGCTGTGGATCAGCCGCTCCAAACCATCAACCAAAGCGCCTATCAGATGCTGCGCAGCGTCAACGACATGGTAATCCGGATGCGGTGTGCCGCCCCCGGACAGGAGCAGACCGGTGTGGCCGACCTGTGGGAGCGGACCGCCGAACTTCTGGAAGCGGCGGATATCGCCCTGAGGCCCGCCGGGTATACGCTTATTTATTCCCTGCCTCAAGGGGCAGCACCGGTGCGCTGCCGCTTTGATGATGTGGCTGTGGCGCTGCTGCACCTGATCTCCAACGCCTGCCGTGCCGGAGGCCCGGGAAGCACCGTAACCGTCACCGGCCGCCATCAGGGAAACCGGGTGATGATCGGAGTGTCCGATTCCGGCCGGGGGGTGGCCTCCGGGGATGCGGAGCGGATTTTTCAGCCTTTCTTTTCCCTTGCCGGCGCAGGAGGCGATCCACCCGCTCTGGGCCTGGGCCTTACGGTAGCCAAGCAGATCATTCATGAGGCGGGGGGCACCCTGGCAGTGGATTCCCGGGAAGGAGAAGGCACTTCCGTTGTTTTCACCCTGCCGTTGGCGCAGGACGTTCCCGATGAGCGCCTGCCCCTGGAATGCGGCTCTGCCGCTTATCTCACAGACCGTTTTTCCCCGGTATACTGGGTCCTGTCCGATGTGATCTCCCCTCCCGGGCAGTGACTGTTTTTGGGCAAGCGCCCGTCCGGACCTTTCCGGGCGGGCGCTTTTGGCCGCGTCGGTTATTCTGCCAGGGCGTAGGCATCCCGGTTCAGAGCATCGTTGATGGCCGAGATCACCTTGCCGCTTCGCAGGGTGGCGGAAGTGAAGGCATCCACATCGGAGGCAATCTCCTCAGGGGTATACATCAGGTCCACGCCCTCCCGGATGTCCTTGCCGATGTAGTAATCAATCAGCTGCTGGTACTGGCCGGCAACCTGTTTGGTGGCTTCATCGGCATCCTCGGCCAGGTAGTCCACTCCTTTGTACATCAGGCTGCGGTAGGAAATATCCCGGATAATGTTATCCTCCAGGGTGAACTGTACACCTACCTGATTGACGCCGCCCTCCACATACGAGCCCCGGTAAGTGCCGTCCCGGTAACCGGTCTGCGACTCGCCGGGCACCGTGGAAGAAGAGCTTCCGGATGCAGAGCTTCCGGATGCGGTAGTTCCGGAAGAAGACATGGCATCGCTGGGATTGCAGGCCACGGTCAAAAGCAGAAGCGCCAGCGCCGCGGATAAAACAGAGATGGCTTTTTTCATAGGTTTTCCACTCCCAACAGGGTGTATTTTCCATTGACTGGAATGGCCTTAGTATGCGCCGGCGCAAGAAAAATATGTGCCCACCGTTAAAATGCCCTTAAAAGGTGTGGATCAGGCCGGAAAACATCCTTCACAGGACTGACTGTATTTTCCATGCCTGGGCAGTGGAATCGGGCTGCATACGCTTTTTCAGACATTACTTTCTTTACAAATTTTCCCCAGGAGGAAGGAACTGCTGTAAAGCAGCCTCACCGAAAAAGAATGCGCAAAAATTGGCCCCCCAAAGAAGCCGCTCTGCTTCTTTGAAAGGCCGATTTTATTGTTTGTCGCTGATTCTTTTGCCTATCGTTATTGTATTTTCATCTTGCGGCAGGCCCCAGTACTGCCGATAAGCTTGGTAGAGCAGGTTTACAAATTTAAGAATTATGAAAACTCAGAGCATGTAGCCATATTTCCATCCCATCCCCTGCCTTGGTATCTGGGAAGCTGCACTTTATTTAAACCGCCTTCGGCCTTTGGGGATTTCACCCCTCCACGGGGCTGCCCCGTGTATGGGCCGCCCCAAAGCAAAAACATACGGACTGCTTGGATAGAGAAATCTTAAAAACACAACCCTCCCGGCCCTTTGAACCCGAATCATACAAAAGGCCCCGGGGTAATGCTTTATTCCTGGGAGGGATATGGGTAACGGCACTCCTTGAATGGGAGCCGCTCCCCTCTGCATTCCGGAAGCATGCCGGCTTTTGAGTCTGACTCCCGGCTGAACCGGAGGCTTGTGTGGCCCTGTAAGGATATCCTGCCCTTAGACCCCAAAATTTTGCTGCTTGCATTCCCTGCTCCACAGCCCCTAAGCAGGCTGCGCACCAGGAAGGCTTTTCCCATAGGGCAGGATTTCTGTATGTTTTCGCTCTCCCCGGCGCCTGAATCTGAAGTTTTTTATTCCCATCCGGCCAAGCTGGAGGTTCACGTTGTGCCAAAGGGTATAACACGCCCAGCGCCCCGGCAGGAACATACCTGCCGGGGCGCTTTAAAGCACAGGGGGTTATTTGATTTCCTTGTTGAAGTAGCGGTCCCGCTTGCGGTAGGAAGTATGCAGGATCTGATGGGCAATATGGCTTCCGGGCTTTTTGAAGAAGGTGGCGTAAATCTCCTTGAGCACCGGATTTTCGTTGGATTTGCGCAGGGGCAGGTCCCGGTCCTCCTCATAGAGGGCGGCAGCCCGCAGGCCCTTCAGGTCGATCCAGTTGCGGACGCTGGCCGGCTGTACCGGCTGTCCGCCGCCGTTGACGCAGCCGCCGGGGCAGCCCATGATCTCGATGAAGTGATAGGTCTTTTCCCCGCTGCGGACGCTGTCCAGCAGCTTTTTGGCATTGGCCAGTCCCGAAGCCACCGCCACATTGAGGCTGTAGGGGCCCACCTGGTAGGTGGCCTCTTTGATGCCCTCGGTGCCGCGGACCTCCACAAAATCCACATTTTCGGCGTTTTCGCCGGTGATCCACTCCCGGGCGGTGCGCAGGGCGGCCTCCATAACGCCGCCGGTGGCGCCGAAGATGGCCGCCGCGCCGGTGGAGGTGCCCAGGGGCGCGTCAAAGTCCTCATCGGGGAGGTTGACAAAATCAATTCCCGCACGGTCGATCATCCGGGCAAGCTCCCGGGTGGTAAGGGCCACGTCCACATCGGCACAGCCTGCGGCGTCCTGGTCGTCCCGGCCCACCTCAAACTTCTTGGCGGTGCAGGGCATGATACTGACCACAAAAATATCCTTGGGGTCCAGGCCCATTTTCTTGGCGTACCAGGTCTTGGCCAGAGCGCCGAACATCTGCTGCGGGCTCTTGCAGGTGGAGAGATTCTCCACAAAGTCCGGGTAATAATGCTCGCAGTACTTGACCCATCCGGGAGAGCAGGAGGTAATCATGGGCAGGACGCCCCCCTCCTTGACCCGGTCCAGGAATTCGTTGGCCTCCTCCACAATGGTAAGGTCAGCGGCAATATCGGTGTCAAAAACGCCGTCAAAGCCCAGCCGCCGCAGGGCCGCTGCCATCTTGCCCTTGACGTTTGTACCCACCGGCATGCCGAAGGCTTCGCCCAGGGTGACCCGGATGGAGGGCGCAGTCTGGACCAGCACGTGCTTGGAGGGATCGCTCAGGGCTGCCCACACTTCCTTGGTGTTGTCCTTTTCCGCAATGGCGCCGGTGGGGCAGACCACAATGCACTGTCCGCAGGAGACGCAGGCTACATCCCCCAGGTCCGCATCAAAGGCGCAGCCGATGTGGGTACGGAAGCCCCGGTCGTTGGTGCCGATAACCGCCACCGACTGCCACTTCTGGCAGGCGGCCACGCACCGGCGGCAAAGGATGCACTTGTTGTTGTCCCGGTACATATGCTTGGCGCTGTCGTCAAAGTCATACCGGATATTCTCGCCGTCAAAGACGCTTTCGTCCTCCACGCCGAAGTCCTTGCACAGCTTCTGCAGCTCGCACTTGCCGGAGCGCACGCAGGACAGGCATTCCCGCTTATGGGTGGAAAGGATCAGTTCCAGGGTGGTTTTCCGGGAAGCCATCACCTTGGGGGAATTGGTCTGCACTTCCATCCCCTCGGAGACCGGGTAGACGCAGGAGGCCACCAGGCTCCGGGCGCCCTTGACCTCCACCACACAGATGCGGCAGGCGCCGATCTCGTTGATGTCCTTAAGGAAGCACAGGGTGGGGATATTGACGCCGATCTGCCGCGCCGCCTCCAGAATGGTGGTGCCTTCGGGGACGGACACGGGCATGTTGTTGATCTTCAGGTTTACCATTTTCATCTCATTGCCCTCCCTTACTTCTTGACGATGGCGCCGAAGCGGCACTTCTCCATGCAGACGCCGCACTTGACACACTTGTCAGGGTCGATGACATGGGGCTTCTTCAGCTCGCCGGTAATGGCCCCGGTGGGGCAGTTCCGGGCGCAGAGGGTGCAGCCCTTGCATTTGTCGGGAAGGATCTGAATGGTAAGCAGCGCCTTGCAGACGCCGGCGGGGCAGCGTTTATCCACAATGTGGGCCAGATACTCCTCCCGGAAGTAACGCAGGGTGGACAGCACCGGGTTGGGGGCCGTCTGACCCAGGCCGCAGAGGGCGTTTTCCTTGATGTAATAGCACAGGGCTTCCATCCGGTCCAGGTCCTCCAGGGTACCCTTGCCCTTGGTGATCTTGTCCAGCATCTCATAGAGCCGCTTGGTGCCCACCCGGCAGGGAGTGCACTTGCCGCAGCTTTCGTCCACCGTAAACTCCAGGAAGAACTTGGCGATATCCACCATGCAGGTGTCCTCATCCATGACGATCAGGCCGCCGGAGCCCATCATGGAGCCGATGGCGATCAGGTTGTCGTAGTCGATGGGCACATCCAGGTGCTCCGCAGGGATGCAGCCGCCCGAGGGGCCGCCGGTCTGGGCCGCCTTGAATTTTTTGCCGCCGGGGATGCCGCCGCCGATCTCCTCCACGATCTCCCGGAGGGTGGTGCCCATGGGCACCTCCACCAGGCCGGTGTTGTGGATCTTGCCGCCCAGGGCAAACACCTTGGTGCCCTTGCTCTTTTCGGTGCCCATGGAGGCAAACCAGTCGGCCCCTTTCAGGATGATCCGTGGAATATTGGCGTATGTCTCCACATTGTTGAGGACGGTGGGCTTGCCGAAGAGGCCCTTGACCGCCGGGAAGGGCGGACGGGGACGGGGCTCGCCCCGGTGACCCTCAATGGAGGTCATCAGTGCGGTCTCCTCGCCGCAGACAAAGGCGCCGGCGCCCAGCCGGATATCCACGTCAAAGCTGAAATCGGTGCCGAAAATGTTCTGGCCCAGAAGGCCCAGTTCCCGGGCCTGCCGGATGGCGATCTCCAGCCGCTTCACGGCGATGGGGTACTCGGCCCGGACATAGATGTAGCCCTGCTGCGCGCCGATGGCGTAGCCGGCAATGGCCATGGCCTCCAGCACCACATGGGGGTCGCCTTCCAGGACCGACCGGTCCATAAAGGCGCCGGGGTCGCCCTCGTCAGCGTTGCAGCAGACATATTTGACTCCCTTGGGCTGGGCCGCCGCAAAGGCCCATTTGCGCCCGGTGGGGAATCCGCCGCCGCCCCGGCCCCGCAGTCCGGAATCCGTGATGCATTTGATCACGTCCTCAGGGGTCATTTCGGTGAGGACCTTGCCCAGGGCCATATAGCCGTCATAGGCGATGTATTCATTGATATCTTCCGGGTTGATGACGCCGCAGTTGCGCAGGGCCACCCGAAGCTGCTTTTTGTAAAACTGGGTCTCTCCCAGGCTTTTGATGGAATTTTCCGCCACTGTCTCGGAGTAGAGCAGGCGTTTGACGATGCGGCCCTTGAGCAGGTGCTCTTCCACGATCTCCGGTACATCCTCCGGCTTGACCATGGAGTAGAAAGCGCCCTCCGGGTAAACCACCACAATGGGGCCCAGGGCGCACAGGCCGAAGCAGCCGGTACGGATGACCTTTACCTCTTCGGCAAGGCCGGCGGACTCCAGTTCTTTTTCAAAGGCGGAAATGATGCGGGCGCTTCCGGACGAGGTGCACCCGGTGCCTCCGCACACCAGTACATGGGAACGATACATGGGCCTTGGCTCCTCCCCTCAAATTCAGTTGACGGCGCCGGCGGCGCCGATGGTGTATTCGTTCACGGGCTGTCCGTTGACAATGTGCTGGGCAACAATTTTAGGCACCATGTCCGGGGTGACCTTGACGTAGGTGACCTTTTCCTGGCCGGGGACATAAATCTCCACCACCGGCTCATACTGGCAGATGCCGATGCAGCCGGTCTGGCCCACCGCCACATGGTTGAGTCCCCGTTTGGCCACTTCCTCGGTGAAGGCCTGGAGGACCGGACGGGCTCCCGCGGCGATCCCGCAGGTAGCCATTCCCACCACTACGCGGATACTGGTGTCCCCATCGTGGCGGATGCCGATTTTACCCTGCATTTCTTCTCTGAGCTTCTGAAGCTCGGCAAGACTTTTCATGGTGATTCTCCCCCTATGTATGGATCTTGTTGATCAAAACGGCTGTTATGGGTTTCCGGGCTCCCCCTCCAGCAGGCCGGCGGTGTTCTCTTCCAGGTATTCCCGGATAAAAACCGACACCTCCGGAGCGTTCAGAGGAATATCCCCCAGGATCCGGCGGAATTCCCGGGTATCCAGGGTCATGGACCGGTCTCCCACCCTGCGGGTATAAACAAAATCAATGGACGGGTTGCACTGGATCAGGGCGGCGACGGTGCCGCTGATATCTCCCAGGGGCATCCGGTCGATGTTCCCCAGGCCAAAAGTGGCGGTGACCACGGTGCCCTCTCCCTCCCGGCTTTGGATGGAAAGGCTCCCGCCGCTCATCTCCGCCGCCATTTTGAAAAAAGGGACACCCAGGCCCACCCTGCGGGTGGTGCGGGTGGTATAAAAGGGATCCTGGACCTGTTCCACCTGCCGGGGACTCATGCCGCAGCCGTTGTCGCCGATGGTGATGGTCATGCGATCCTGCTCCGGCTCCTCCGCCACCAGGATGGTGATCAGGTCGGCCCCGGCCCGCACCGAATTCTGGGCAATATCCAGGACGTTGAGAGACAGCTCCTGCATGGCCTTACTGGTATTTTGCCAGGATCTCGTCCACGTCGTCGGGCACCAGCCGGCCGTAAACCTCGTCATTGATGGTCATAACGGGAGCCAGACCGCAGGCACCGATGCACCGGCACGCTTCCAGGGAAAATTTGCCGTCTGCAGTGCACTCCCCGTTGCCGATGCCCAGCTTCTCCTGAAGGCGGGCAAAAATTTCTCCCGAGCCCTTGACATAGCAGGCGGTACCCAGGCAGACGGAGATCTTGTTCTCCCCCTTGGGGTTGAGGGTAAACTGGGAATAAAAAGTGGCCACCCCGTAGACTTCCTCCAGAGGCACATCCAGGTCTTCGGCAATGATCCGCTGCACCTCAATGGGCAGGTAGCCATAGATTCCCTGGGCAGCCTGGAGGATAGGCATCAGAGCGCCCTGCTGGTTCCGCATTCTGGCAATAACCTCATGAAGCTCCCGTTCCTGGTTGGCCGTGCCCTTAAACGGCAGCTTGCTGATCTTGTTGGACATGGTGATTGGGTCCTCCTCTTCTGTTGATCTGAAAAGCGCAGGTACCGGCATAGGACTGCATCTGCGACTGACGCAGCTATGGTAACATTATATCATCTACTTCTGGACATTTCCAGCAATTGTTTTTCGTTTTTTTGAATGTTATAATGTAAATTACATAAAAATCTCCCTTATATACAGGAAAAGGAGTGTGTTCTTATGACCCTTGGGCAGGTCAAGGAGATCCTGGACGCAGAGCTTTATTGCGGAGAAGATCTGCTGGATTCCACCGTCAATACCGCCTGCGGCAGCGATATGATGAGCGACGTGCTGGCCTACGTCAAGGATCAGGCGGTACTGCTCACCGGGCTGATGAACCAGCAGGTGGTCCGCACCGCCGAAATGATGGATATGGTCTGCGTTATTTTTGTCCGGGCCAAAGTCCCCGACCCCTCCATCGTAGAGCTGGCCCGCTCCAAAAATATTGCCGTCATGGCTACCACCCACCGGATGTTTACCGCCTGCGGGCTGCTGTATCAGGCGGGACTCAAAGGGGGACTGCATATTCATGAGTAACAGTCTGCATTATACATATCACGTTCCCGGGGATGATTTTACCCGGGCAGGAGAGGCCTCCGGCGCCGTCAAAAGCGCCCTCAAAAAGCTGGGGCTTTCCCCCGAGGTCATCCGCAAGGTGGCCATCTCCATGTACGAGGGGGAGATCAACATGGTCATCCACGCCGGCGGCGGGGAGATCGACGTGGATATTTTCCCCCATCAGGTGGTCATGGTCCTCCGGGATCAGGGTCCGGGAATCCCCGACGTGGCCAAGGCCATGGAGGAGGGCTGGTCCACCGCCACCGAACAGGTGCGCAACCTGGGCTTCGGCGCGGGAATGGGTCTGCCCAACATGAAAAAATATTCCGACGAGATGGAAATTGACAGTACGGTGGGGGTGGGTACCACCGTCACCATGAAGGTGAACCTATGAGCGGTGAAAGAAAAGGCGAGCGGTACTTCCATTCCGTTACCCTGGACAGGGAATCCTGCCGGGGCTGCATCACCTGCGTCAAACGCTGCCCCACCGAAGCCATCCGGGTGCGGGACGGCAAGGCCCGCATCCTCAAGGAGCGGTGCATCGACTGCGGGGAATGCATCCGGGTCTGCCCCCACCATGCCAAACGGGCCATTACGGATCATCTGGACCAGTGGGACCGGTTTCAATACAAAATCGCCCTGCCTCCCCCCTCCCTTTACGGCCAGTTCCATAACCTGGACGATGTGGATACGGTGCTGGAAGGACTGCGCGCCATGGGCTTCGACGATGTTTTTGAGGTTTCCCAGGCGGCAGAGCTGGTTTCCGATGCTACCCGGAAGCTGATGAGCGAGGGACTGCTGCCCCGCACTGTCATCTCCTCCGCCTGCCCGGCGGTGCTGCGGCTGATCCAGGTCCGGTTCCCCCAGCTTCTGGAAAATGTGCTTCCTCTCCATGCGCCGGTGGAGCTGGCCGCCCGGATGGCAAAACGCCGGGCCGCTCTGCGCACGGGGCTGTCTCCCGAAAAAATCGGCGCCATTTTCATCACTCCCTGTCCTGCCAAGGTCACCGCTGCCAAAAGCCCTTTAGGCTCGGGGCACAGCGACATCGATCTGGTGGTTTCGGTTTCGGAGGTCTATCCCCGTCTGCTGTCCGCCATGAACCGGGACGGAGCCTCCGACAGTTCCCTGTCCCATTCCGGGCGCATCGGCATCGACTGGGGACGCAGCGGCGGAGAAGCTGCCGCCACGCTCCACGAAAAATACCTGGCCGCCGACGGCATTGAGAATGTCATCCGCATTCTGGAGGCCATGGAAGATGAAAAACTCCATGGGCTGGAATTTATCGAACTGAACGCCTGCTCCGCCGGCTGTGTGGGGGGAGTCCTCAACATTGAGAACCCTTATGTGGCCGCCACCCGTCTGAAGCGGCTGGGCCGGTACCGGGCCGTTTCCTGCAACCACATCGGGGACCGGATCCCTCCCCAGGCCAAGTGGGACCAGGATCTTTCTCCCCGCCCGGTGATGCGGCTGGATCCCAATCCCCTTAAGGCCATGGAGATGCTGGGGCAGATGGAGGAGATCGAGAAAAAGCTTTACGGCCTGGACTGCGGTTCCTGCGGAGCTCCCTCCTGCCGTGCTCTGGCCGAGGATATCGTCCGGGGGCATTCCACTGAGGATGCCTGCATCTATGTGCTTAAGGACAAGCTGGAGCTGGTGATGGAGCGGATGATGTCCCTGAACCTGTCCGGTTCCGCTCCCCGTTACCGCCAAAAGAACCGGGAGAAAACAGACCCCCTCAAGGAGGAAAAGCCATGACCGCTCTGGACCTTTGCCGGGACGACCGTTTTACCCTGCTGTGCGGCGCCGGGGACCGTCCTCTCCGCAGTGTTTACTGCTGCGACCTGCTTTCCCTGGTAATGGGCCGCGCCCCGGCGGACTGCGCCTGGGTGACGGTAATGGGAAACCTGAATTCCATTGCCGTAGCGGTACTGACCGACGCGGCCTGCATCGTTTTGGCCGAAGGGATGCCTTTGGACGCCGATGCCCTCAACCGCGCCCGGCAGGAAGGGGTGACCGTGGTGGCTACCCGGCTGCCGGTGTATGAGGCCGCCATGGCCATCCGCCCTGAAAACTGACCTGTGTCACAGCCTTCCTCAGAAAAATTTCCGGAAGGTTTTGTTTCCTTTCTTCTTTTGCCCTGACCACCGCCACCAGGGTTTTTCCAACAGCTGCGGTACCATACCGGCTGCTGTCTGGCTGTCGGTGCATGGGCCTTCATGACCAACCATTTCCAAGGGTTGCTCTGCTTCGGACTCTTTGGGGAGGGCCTCAGAGGGCTTGCTTTGCTTCTGTTTTTGCCGCACTACCCGGGCCTTTCCCGACAGAAACGGTACCATCCCGGCGGCTGTTTGGTTGCCGGTGTATGGGCCGTCATGGCCATCCATTTCCAAAGGTTGCTGCTCTGCTTCGGATTTTTTGGGGAGGGTTTCAGAGGGCTTGCTTTGCCTCTGCTTTTGCCGCATCGCCCGGGCCTCCCCCCTGAAATGCGCCGCTCCGGCGGACGTCCCGTTGTCAGGGTACAGAGCCAGCATGGGCATCTGCCCCGGAGACTGATCCATACGTTTCCTTCCCCAGAAGGGCAATCCGCCCTTCCTTTCTGTTTGCCGTTCTGTTTCAAGGCGGCAGGAAGCGCCGCCACTCTTTGAACGGGAGGTGTTCCTTTGCCCCGATATGCCTACGACCTGCATATCCACTCCTGCCTCTCCCCTTGCGGGGACGAGCTGATGACGCCCCCCAATATTGTGAATATGGCTGCCCTCAAAGGGCTGGATCTGATTGCCGTTACCGATCATGGCTCCGCCCGCAACGTCCGGGCCGTTCTGGAGGCCGCCCGTGGGCTGCCCCTGACGGTGATTCCCGGTCTGGAATTGACTACGGCGGAGGAGATCCATGTGGTCTGTCTCTTTCCCGACCCGGACAGCGCCGAAGCCGCCGGGAAGTATGCGGAAAGCCGCTTGCCGCCGGTGTCCAACCGGCCGGAAATCTTTGGGCGGCAGCTGGTAATGGGGCCGGAAGAGGAAATTCGGGATGAAGTAACCCCACTGCTCATCAGCGCCACCTCCATTTCGGTGGATGACGTTCCTGCCTTTGCAGCGGCTTTTGGAGGATTTTGCTATCCCGCCCACATTGACCGAGCTTCTTACAGCATTTTTTCGGCTTTGGGCTGTCTGCCGGAGTATCTTCCCTTTGGCGCGGTGGAGGTTCATGATCCCCTGTCTTTTTTCACCGACGGCCGTCGGGCTGGTCTGTATGACCGGTATACCGTTGTCACCAGCTCCGACGCCCATTATCTTCCCGATATTGCCGAAGCAGAACGTTTTCTGGAGCTGAGCGCCCCGGATTTTTCCTCTCTTCGGGATGCCCTGACCCCCGGGAAATGAACCCCGCCGTTGAAGCTTTTTTCCACGTCAGCCCGGGCCGCAGGGCTTTGGAGACTTGTTCGCGGGGCTGCCTGCCGGCTGTTTTGATCCCTGCACAGCCGGCACTTGCTGATTTCTCTATTATTTTTTTACAATCATTTGCTCCATCCAAGATCTCCTGTGTTTCCATGCAGCTGCACCCCCTGCCCTTTCCGGGCGGGGGCTTTTTTCCGGAAGGGTAAATTCCACGGGATTTGTTCTTTTGCCGGCATTCGAGGAATTGGTATAAAAAATACAAATTTACCGTGTTTTTACTGCAACTTTCAGCATTGTATCGGATAGTTCCCGGGGAAAATACTTGTTATAATGGAATCGTGAGTGAGTGAAAACACCTGTATTGGGGAGGACCTATCTTGAGTATTTTCAATGTCATCAGCCTTTTGGGCGGTCTGGCTCTGTTTCTGTACGGCATGTCCATGCTCAGCGGCAGCCTGGAAAAGGCTTCTGAGGGCCGCCTGGAGCAGATTCTGGAAAAACTTACCGACAGTGTTCCCAAAGGCGTACTGTTGGGCGCTCTGGTTACTGCGGCCATCCAGTCCTCTTCTGCCACCACGGTGGTGGTGGTGGGTCTGGTCAGCGCCAAGATTCTGAAGCTTCGTCAGGCCATCGGCGTTATTATGGGTGCCAATATCGGCACCACCATTACTGCCCATATCCTGCGGCTGACCGACCTGGAATCCTCCAATTTTCTTTTGACCCTTATCAAGCCCACTACCCTGGCCCCCATTATGGCTGCGGTGGGTGTGATACTGTTTATGGGCGCCAAGCGGGCAAAAAATAAGGAGATCGGTCTGATGCTCCTGGGCTTCGGCATTCTCTTTACCGGAATGTTCCAGATGGAGGCTGCCGTCCGTCCCCTGAGCGAAAGTCCTGTCTTTGCACAGCTTTTCGCCACCATGAAAAATCCCATCGTGGGAGTCCTTACCGGCACCCTGGTCACCGCTGTGATCCAGTCTTCTTCTGCCTCGGTAGGTATTTTGCAGGCCCTGTCCACTACCGGCAGTATTACCTGCTCCGCTGCTTTTCCCATTATCATGGGCCAGAACATCGGCACCTGTATCACCGCCATTCTGGCCAGCATCGGCACCTCCCGCAATGCCAAGCGGGCTGCTTTCATTCATCTGGCCTTCAACATTACAGGCACAGCCATCTTTCTGACGGGCATTTATTCTTACCAGGCCCTGGTAGGCATCCCCTTCTGGGATGATCCCATCACCAAGGGCGGCATCGCCGATTTCCATACCATTTTCAACGTTACCGCCACCCTGCTGATCATGCCCTTTGCATCCCTGCTGGAGCGGCTGGCTTATTGTGTCATCCGCCGGGAAGAAGGAGAGGACGGCCTCAGCGATGTGCTGGCTGCCCTGGATGAACGTCTGCTGGTTTCCCCCGGCCTTGCCATTGAGCACGCCCGTTCCACTCTGCTCCATATGATCGACCTCACCACCGAAAATTTCGCTTTGGCACGGCAGCTGGCCACCGGCCGGTACGACGCCAAGATCGCTGAAAAGATGAAGCTGAACGAGGCCGATGTGGATACTCTTCAGGATAAGATCGAGGACTATGTGATCAAGCTTTCCCGCCGTTCTCTTACCGATAAGAACAGCGCCGACGTCAGTGAGCTTCTTCATATGATCGGAGAGTTTGAACGAATCGCCGATCAGTGCGAAAACGTCATGGAAGCCTCCCTCATGCTCTACAACGCCCCCGGCGATCTGGAATTCTCACCTTCCGGCAAGGAGGAAATGGGAATCTTTATCTCCGCGGTGGGAGACATTCTCTCCACCACCGTCCGGGCTTACAAGGAGCAGGATGTTGCCCTGGCCCGGCGGATCGAGCCTCTGGAAGAGGTCATCGATATTATTGAAGAGCAGCTGAAGCTCCGGCATATCGAGCGTCTGCGGGATGGACGCTGTTCTGTGGACGCCGCCTTCTCCTTTGTGGAAACCCTGTCCTGCCTGGAACGGATCTCCGACCACTGCTCCAATGTGGGCGTGTTTATCATCACCATTCAGGATGGCCATAAGGACTTTGACACCCACGCCTACCTGCATACCCTCCATAAGGGTGAAACAGAGGAATACGCCCAGCTCTATTCCGCCTATGAGAAGCAGTACCTGCTCCCCATCACTGCGGGACATTGATTCTTTCTTTCAGATAATATTTCAGTTTTACACAAAAGCAGCGCCCTTTTCCAAATCTTACGGAAAAGGGCGCTGCTTTTATTCTGGCAAAATAACATCCCGGAATTGCCGGGATGTCCAAAATCTTTCTCTGTAAGAGCCGCCAAAACAGCTTGAAAAGGTTGCAAGCCATATTGCCTCTTCACAGGTTGTGAGAAAAGAATGCAGGAGAGGAATTTACATTTCTGCCGTCAGGTTCACCCTCAAAACCTTGCAATAATTTATAAGTTTGGTAAGAGAGCCGGCCGCATCCTTTCTCCGCAGTCCCATTTCTTCCCGGTGCCAAAGGAATTTTTGCTCTCCGGCATTATGGAAAGAGACTTTCCCAATACCATCTCAACTCCAAAGCTTATTGCCTTTTCTCAAGATGCAGGATCTTGGGAAAAACAGACTGTGCCTCTGAGTGTACCTGTTCCTTTCCTTCTGCTGTTCTCCATTCGACGCCGCTGCACAGCCGGGACCGGCTTTGGGCAGCTGTTCTGCCTGGGCAGAAGCTTTCAGGGAAGAGGGTCCTCCTGTTCCAAAAAGGCCTTCAATTCCTCCATGCCCTGGCCGGTTCGGGCACTCACCCGGAACACCTGCCCTGCTCCCGCCAGCTTCAGCAGTTCTTCCGCCTGGCGGGCAGCCTCCGGAGATGCCAGATCTGTTTTGGTGACCACCCCTACCGCCGGGACGCTGAAGGCCCCGCACTGTCCCGGAGCGAACAGGAACCGGCTGTCGTCCGCCGCCTGAAGAAAAAGCACCAGATCGGCCTCCACGGCGGTGACGATGAGGGCGGTAAAAAGGCCCTTCCGATCCAGATATTCCCCGGGGGTATCTATGGCAGCCCCGCCCACCACTTCAATGGCCTGGGTCTTTTTGTACCGCTCTTCCTGACCGGTGAGCCGCTGGCAAAGGGTGGTCTTTCCGCAGCCGGTGCTGCCGATAAGCATGATCTTCTTCATGTCCGTGTAATGGCGGTGGGGGTAAAATGCAGGATATTCTCCAGCACCGAGAGCACATCCCGCAGGGCGGCCTCCACACTGGCCACATCTCCGCACACCACCAGGGAGCCGCTGAACCGGTCCACAAAAACGATCTCCACATCGGCCGCCTTGGTGGCTACGTCAGCCCCGATGATCGCGGCCTCGCTGGGGGTGATGGTGAGGATGCCGATGGCTCCCCGCCGGTCGCTGATGACTCCCAGCTTCCGGTACAGATCGTCATTGGGGTTGGCAATCAGATGTGCCAGCGTCACCTGTTTACCCGGCACATATTCCTGAATAATCCGCTGCTTTTCTTCCGGCACAGCCCTTCTCTCCTTTCCGGTCAGTGTGTTGTTGTTTCTGCTTCGCCCCACACGGGGGATCGGCGGTCTTTTTCCCATACCTGCGGCCCTTTGCTCTGGGAAGTGCCGTCTTTCGTCAGGCTTTTCCGCCGGGTGACAGACAGCTTTTTCGCTTTCATCATAGCTGAGGCTGTTGCAGCCGAAAGCCGTCCTCTCTCCGGCCTTCCCGTCGGCATGGAACCCGGCCGCCTCTTTTCCATGACCCGGCGGGGGTTGTGCACCTTTGCCTCCTTCCGGGCACTCTCCTTTGCCAGCGGGACAGGGTTTTCAGAAAGCTTCCCTCTCTCCGGTCGTCCCATCGGCACGGTACAGGGCCGTATCTTTTTCTACGGTGGACCTGAGATTCTGTATTCCTCCCACCCTCCGGGTATTTTTCCCTTTACCGGCAGGGCAGGGCTTTCAGAAAACTTTCCTCTTTCCGGCCGTCCCATCGGCACGGCGCAGGGCCGTATCCGTTTCCACGATGGGCCAGGAATTCTGCACCCATCCCACTTCCAGGTACTTTCCCTTTACCGTACCCGCAAGACAGAAGTTTTCACAAATCAGCCTTCTTATAACTTAAAAAAGCGACTCAAAAATTTCCTTGCGGGGGTTGGGGATAACCACGCTGGAGACCACCATTCCCCGGGCGTTTTCGGTATTGATGCCGCAGGAGACAGCCTCCCGGACCGCCGCCACCTCGCCGGTAAGAACCACGAAAGACTTTCCCCCGATGCCTGTTCCAAGACGGACGTCCATCAGGGTGACATCCGCTGCCTTGACGGCGGCGTCGGCCGCGTAAACCGAAGCGGTGACGCTGAAAAATTCCATCACACCCACCGCGTTGATCCCCTCGGGGGCGGTGGACAGATTGATTGCCTGGATCACCTGGGGATGGACCCGGGGGATCACGCAGGAATCCACCACATAGTGATCGCCTGCCAGGGCCCCGGCCTCCAGGGAAGCCTTCACCGCCGCTACCTCGCCGGTAAACAGCACGTGATATTTCCCGGGGCAGCTGGCCCGGGCAAAAAGCAGTTCCACCTGGGCGGCTTTCAGGATGGCGTCCGCCGCCTCCACGCCCTTGGCAATACTGTTCAGTTCCAAAAATCCAATGGTCTCATACATAACTGCCTATCCCCCTCACCCTGCAATGACGATGGACCCATCCACCGATTCCACCCGTCCGCTGATTCCGGCATGAATATTGGCTCCCAGCTTACCCTCCGGGCAGGCGGCGATCAGCTGTCCTGCCGTTACGGTATCCCCCGGTGATACCACCGGCACAGCCGGGACACCGATATGCATTTTCAGCGGCACGGAAATCCTGTCGGGCGTCCCCTCCACCAGGGGCGGTACAGGCAGATCGTAGTACCGCAGGACCCCAGCCCGGGCCGCGGTGCGGCGGGTGGGAGCCTTGCGGCTTTCCCGGCCGGGATCCGGCGTCCAGCTGTCTTCCTGGCGCTGGTAGCGGATCCCCGCCTTTCCCAGTTCCGCTTTCAGCAGGGCGTTGACCTTCCGGGGCTGCAGCTCCATGGGGCAGGCATAGATCTCGCACACTCCACATTCGCAGCAGATCTGGGCCTGACGCACGTCCGGGTCGTCCAGGATGGCCGTCAGGTCGCCGCACAGGGCCAGCTTGCGCATAATACGGTGGGGCTGCAGGGGATGGCCCAGCAGATGCCGGGGGCAAAGCTGGGTGCAGTAGCTGCACTGGATACAGGCGGAACGCGCCCGGGCGATGGTATGCCGCAGGTCAATGGCGCTGTGCCGGGACAGGTATCCTTCTTCCGGCAGCACCAGGATCCCGGAGGTGGTTTTGGTAACCACCGCTTTTTCCGCCTGTTCCACGGTCAGGGGAGCGCCCATCATGGGGCCTCCGGATACCACAAAATACCGCTCCTCCAGAGCGCCGCCCGCCATTTGGATGCATTCCCGGAAGCTGGTGCCCACCGGCACATGAAGCACCGCAGGGTGGGCCACCTCACCGGTGACGGTGAGATATTTATGGGTAAGGGGGATTTCTTCCATGGCGTCCCGGATGGCCAGCATGGTGGCCACATTGGAAACCACCGCTCCCACGTCCAGGGGGATGCCGGCGGGGGGCACCACCTGCCCGGTCACCTCATGTACCAGCACCTGTTCGTCTCCCGCGGGGTAGAAGCTTCCCATTTTATGCAGCCGGATGGAAGCGCCCGTCTGGGCGATGGCTTCCTCCAGGGCGGCGGCTTCCTGGGTATAGGCCGCCTTGAGCCCGATGACACATTCACCGGCCCCCAGTTCCCGGCGGACAGCCTCCGCAGCTTCCACCACCCGGCGGGCCCGGTTACACAGGATCCACCGGTCGGTACGGAGCAGCGGCTCACATTCCGCACCGTTGAGGATCAGCCAGCGCACCGTCCCCTTAAGTTTGACGTGGGTGGGAAAGCCGGCTCCGCCGCAGCCCACCACACCCGCCTGAAAAATCTGGTCAGTGATGCTCATTTTTTATTCTTCGCCTCCCGGTCCACCTCCAGGGAATCAATGATCCCCACAATGGCGCAGTCCACCGGCAGGTCATCCTTGCCCAATGCCCGCCGGGCGGTACTGCCGCTGACCACCAGCACCTGTTCCCCGATGCCGGCTCCCACCACGTCCGCCGCCACAAAGGTGGCGCCGTTCCGGGTGTTGGTCTCTGTTTCCCGAACCACCATCAGCTTGAGCCCGCTGAGGCTTTCTTCCTTTTTGGTGGCCCAGACATGGCCGATGACCTTGCAGATGATCATAAGCTTGCTCCTCTCCCGGGGGCGCTCCCGCGGGGCCCCGGATGTTTCAGACTGATTCTTCCCGGATGATTTCTACTTTTGCCCGGGTAAACACGTCCCGGGCCGATGGGGTGAGGATGGCGTTGGCCGCCAGGCACACCGGTCCGCCGGCCGCCGCCAGTTTCACAGCCAGTTCCTCGGTAATGAGCCGTTGGGGATTGGGCTTGCCTGTGGCGATGGGTTTGGGCGTGGGCGGCGGGGCAAATTTAGGCGGTTTTGGCTCGGAGGGCGGCTTCAGGGGTTTTGGCTCTCCCACCAGCTTGACTCCGAAGGTCTGGAGGGTGCGCACGTAGCCTTCCAGCACCCCGTATAAGGCGGCGCTTCCCTTGCCCGCCAGGGCCCGGTGCGGCAGCCCCTCCTCCAGCAGGCAGACCTCCTTGCCGTGGAGCAGCGCCTGGATGACGGCACACTGGGCGGGACGGCTGTCCCTCCCCAGGGCAATATCACTCAGCTCCACACAGCTGAGGCGGGTGATGCACAGCCGGTCATAGGCCAGGATATTTCCGTCCCGGGCATAATCCTCCACCGTGAACAGGGCGCATTCCCGGGCCAGTTCAGCCGGGACCTTTTCACGATCCCCCACCACCAGCATCCGGGGCGCTCCCACCGGAGCGGCCAGGGCAGCCGTCCGCCCTTCCAGGGCCGCCAACACCTCCCGGGTCACCAGGGCGATCAATTCTTCCCTTGTTTCGTTCATATCGGGTCCCTTTCTTACGCTTTGGATGGTTTGTGTCATGGATGCAGGCGTCAGCCGTTTGCTTCTTCCTTGGATGGGGGGGGAAGCCCAAGCCGGCGGTGGCGGATGTTTTTCATACCTGCCGCCGGTCCCCTCTCCGTCGGGATCCGCGCCTGTCCCGGATCTTCTCCGCCAGATACAAGGTTAGCGGACATCCCCGAGCCACCTGCTCCATCCATTTTTCCAGAAATCAGGGCCTTCCCTTCCAACGCAGACGTTGGCACAGGCGGCGGCTGTTTTTTCCCGTCCCGCTCCCATGGAAGTTTGTGTATTTTTCCCTTTTACCCGACGGGGGCCGGGCAACAGGCCTGTCTGTTTTTGGAAGAGCCGGACAGCTTCTTTCCGTAAGGGCTTCTGTCCCGCTCCCTTCCCCTCTGTGAGGTTTCAGGACAGGAGACATCACCAATTACGCTTTCCTTCCGGCTCTTCCGGGGCTCCCTGCAAAAATCGAAATGGCTTTTGCCGATATCCTTTTACTTCCTGAGGGCATTCCAACCGCCGCTGCCGCTATTTCCCCACCAGATATGCCTTTGCTTCTTTTGTGAGGGCACAGGCGTTGGCTTCGTCAAAGTCCACATGCATGGCCAGGTCAAATTTGGGGCTGACCCGCACCACTACCTGGTCAAAGGTCATGGGGCGGATACTTTCCACCCGCACCCGGACCTTATCCCCGTCAGCCACGCCGTAGCTGCGGGCCTGGTCAGGCGTCATATGGATATGGTTCCGGGCGGCGATCACCGCGCCCCGGGCCTCCCAGATCCCGCAGGGACCGATGAGCACGGCATCGGCAGCTCCGGTAAGATCTCCCGACAGATTGACCGGCGGCGCAACTCCCAGCGCCCGTGCGTCGGTAAGGGAAATTTCCACCTGCACCGCCTTCCGCTCCGGGCCCAGCACCGCCACGTTGGACAGCTCGCCCCGGGCGGTGACCACCCGGACCCGTTCCTCCGCCAGGAACTCTCCCGGCTGGCTCAGGTCCCGCTTTCTGGTCAGCTTGTGTCCGGGGCCAAAAAGCGCCTCTACCGCCTGGGGAGTCAGGTGTACATGGCGGGCCGAAGCTTCCAAGGGGATGGGGGCCCCACAGCCGCCGGCAGGGGCAGCCGAGGGGTCTGTTTTTCCGCATCCGGCCAGCACGCTCCGCACGATCTCCCGGATGTCCTGTTCACTGTAATAGTTCATTTTCCTTCCTCCCTGTAAAAGCCCGCCAGCTTGCGGCAGAAAATAATGTAAACAGCACTGCTCAAACGATTGAGCCCGCGGATCAGGTCGGGGCGGTCACATTCCGTTCCCCGGCAGAAGGCCGCCACCGCCGCCAGTTCCGTTTCCCGGACGCTGGTGCGCAGGGAGTTGAGGGCCACACAGAGCCGCCCCATCTTCCAGCTGGGAACGGGATGGGGAATGCCGATTTCCTCCCGGACATGATGGGAGACCCGGCGCAGCCCCTCTTCATCCAGCCCCAGCAGCCGCTGGTCGGGCAGGGGTTCTTCCTTCACCTCAGCACCCAGGATGGCCTGTACCTGCCGGTAAAGCTCCTCCAGGTCCTCGATCACCTGGGGAAAGCCCTCCTCCTGTGCCGCCAGCTGGGTTTCCAGGATCCGCGCCTCCAGGCTGTCCAGCTTGCCCCGCAGAACGATCCGCGGGTGCCCCTTGGGTACCAGCAGGTTTCCCCGCAGGTGGGTCATATGTTCCGGTTTTTCCTCCAGAGCGACCCCGGTGGATGCGTCCCGATATCGTCCGGGGGTGCCCCGGGGCGGTATGGGCGTCTGAGGCATCACCTGGCCCCCGCCGCCCTCCGGCAGGACCCGCAGGGCAATCTCCTGCTCCCGGAGAAAGTCCCGGGCCGCGGGGGTGATAAAGGTCCCGGCTTCCACCACATATTCCCGGCTCCGGGTCTTGAACCAGTGGGCCCGCAGCTGGGTATCCGTCAGTATTTTCATGGGCACTCACCTGCCTTCTTCCTCTTTGCCGGCCGCACAGGAGCCGCGTACGCCCTTTCCCTGGGTACGCATTGCTTCATAATGGGTCCTGCCCCTGCGTCCGGGATGCCCGGCTTCTATGCCGGCGGAAGGAAAAATCGCTTTTTGCTTTTCTTACTTATCGCTGGTGGGCAGGGTGGGCAGGATGTATTCCACCTCACTGTGGGGACGGGGGATCACATGGACGGAGACCAGCTCGCCCACACGGGAAGCTGCCGCCGCGCCCGCGTCGGTAGCCGCCTTGACGGCGCCCACGTCTCCCCGGACCATGACGGTCACCAGTCCGCCGCCTACATGCACCTTGCCGATGAGGCTGACGTTAGCCGCCTTGACCATGGCGTCCGCCGCTTCAATGGACCCTACCAGTCCCTTGGTCTCTACCATTCCCAAAGCCTGTAATGCTGCCATATCCAATTCCTCCTGAATCAATGTGATAAGACCGGCGCCTTTTCAGCGTCTTTCTCCTGGACTGCCCGGGGAGAGCCGGAGACTCCGGGCACTCCCTTCCCGGGATCGGCCTCTCTGCCCGGGCAAACTTGCATTTTTATTTCTTCCTGCGGGGGCAGGAAAATGTTTTCCCTTTCCCGGCCGCTGCCGGTCCTTTTCCCAGGTGTGAAGCGCCTTATGAGGAAATCGCTTTCTTCTTTCCGGGATGCCCGGCTCCTCCGCCGGCGGGGAAAGGGAAGCCGATTTTGAGGTTTTTCTTATTTGTCGCTGGTGGGCAGGGTGGGCAGGATGTATTCCACCTCGCTGTGGGGACGGGGGATCACATGGACGGAGACCAGCTCACCCACGCGGGAAGCTGCCGCCGCGCCCGCGTCGGTAGCCGCCTTGACGGCGCCTACGTCTCCCCGGACCATGACGGTCACCAGTCCGCCGCCCACATGCACCTTGCCGATGAGGCTGACGTTGGCCGCCTTGACCATGGCGTCCGCCGCTTCAATGGACCCTACCAGTCCCTTGGTCTCTACCATTCCCAAAGCCTGAAGATTCTCTGCCATAATTCTTTACCTCCGTATGATAGATCTGATGTTCCGGTTGACCGGTTTGTTTTATGGAATCATTGGGTGTGCAAAGCTTTATTGCCCGCCCAGCCGGGCAATGACCGCCCGGGTGATGGCCTCAATTTCCTCACGGCTGAGGCCGCAGGCGCTTTTTTCTGCCTGAGAGCCCACCGGTTTCTCTCCGCAGGGGGAGCAGGGAGAGCAGGGAGAGCAGGGAGACGGCACGGAGGGCGCGGGGTTATTTCCCCGGACCTCCGCCAGTTCCCGGACGCCATAAGCCACCCGCCGGATGTTTATCAGGTTGAGGGGGCCGATATTGTCCGAGGTAGAGCTGCCTCCCACCGACCCGCACCCCAGGGTCAGGGCCGGCTGGAGATTGGTGGTGGCTCCTACGCCGCCCAGGGCGGCCGGAGTATTGACCAGCAGCCGGGACACCGGCTTCTGGAGGGCAAACTCCCGGATCACGCTTTTATCCTGGCTGTGGATGGTCATGGTGTGGCCCACGCCCTCGTTGTAGAGGACCTGGATGCTGCGGCGGCAGGCCGCTTCCCAGCCCTCCTCCACATAAAAAGCCAGGATGGGGCAAAGCTTCTCCCGGGAATAGGGATTATCCCGGGCCACGGTGGTCTGCTCCGAAATCAGCACCCGGGTGCCTTCGGGAATGGAAATCCCCGCCATATCGGCAATGACCTTGGCGCTCTTGCCCACGATCTTGGGATTCATGGTGCCGTTGGCCCGGAGAATGAAGCCGGACAGCTTCCTGGATTCCTCCTCGCTGAGGAAATATCCTCCCTGACGCTTCAGCTCCGCCACCACCTTGTCCCGGATGCAGGTCTCGGTGATGATGCTCTGCTCCGAGGCGCAGATGGTACCGTTGTCAAAGGTCTTGCTCTCCATAATGTGCCGGACGGCGGTGGGAATGTCGGCAGTCTTTTCAATATAGGCGGGGCCGTTGCCGGGGCCCACCCCAATGGCGGGGTTGCCGGAGCTGTAAGCCGCCCGGACCATGGCCTCGCCGCCGGTAGCCAGGATGACCCCCACATCCCGGTGCTTGAGCAGGGCGTTGGTGGCATCCATGGTGGGCAGGCTGATGCACTGGATAAGACCGTCGGGGGCTCCCGCCCGTTTGGCCGCCTCCCGGAGGATTTTGGCGGTAGCCAGAATACAGTTTTTGGCTCCGGGATGAGGGCTGAGGACAATGGCATTCCCCGCCTTGACGGCGATGATGCACTTGTACATGGTGGTGGAAGTGGGATTGGTGGAGGGGATCAAAGCAGCCACCACCCCCATGGGGACAGCCACCTCCATCAGGCCCTTGGCGGGATCGTCCCGGATGATGCCTACGGTTTTCAGTTCCCGCACGCTTTCATAGGTGAGGGTGCTTCCCAGCAGGTTTTTCAGCACCTTGTCCTGCCAGACACCAAAGCCGGTCTCTTCCACCGCCATCTTGGCCAGAGGTTCCGCCTGGGCCGCACAGGCCTGGGCCATCTCCCGCACAATGGCGTCCACCTGCTCCTGAGAGTAGGCCGCCAGCTGCCGCTGGGCCTCTTTTGCCCGGGCGATCAGGTTGCGGACCTCCTGGATGGATTGCAGGTCCTTGTCAAATTCCATGGTTTCGTTCACCCTTTCTGTCTTGTGGCATACGCCCTGAGGTTCAGTAAGCCCCGGGGGCTGCCGCTACCTGGCACACCGCGTCGGCAAAGGCCTCGCAGGCGGCCTTGCAGGCGGCCTGATCTCCCGTCAGCAGGCCCCCGGCAAAGTTGGTCTCGGTAGGGGGGCCGTAGAACAGCTTCATTTCCACCTGGGCGGCCTTGAGGGCCGCGTCCAGGCCCATCATTGCCTCCAGGGGCGGCGCGATGAGGTAGGCCATGGCCGTTCCCTCCGCCACCTTTGCCTCGGCGGACAGGAAGGACCCGGTCCGGGAGATGCAGTGGGCAAAGTAGACGATGGTGCCTTCCTCATTGGCCGTGTAGAAGCAGGCGTCATTTTCAATAAAATGGATGGCGGCCTCCAGACCGCTGCGCACCTCCTCCGGGTCAGGCCCGGAAAGGATGCCGATAAATTCTCCCGCCAGCTGGGTGCTGGCATTGGCCGCACCGGCGTACATACTCCGGGCATAGGCCACCCGGACCGCCGCCTTTTTGGTGGCTTCATCCAGAGCGGCATAGGAAACGTCGTCGCAGTCGGTGGTGATCAGCCCCAGGCTCCGGTGCTCCGGAGGTACATCCAGGGAGCGCAGCAGAAACCCATCGGCGTTGGGAATGATCCGCACGCTGAGCACCTTGGTGCGGACAGGCTGGTTTTTCACGGCGGCTCCTCCCTTCCTATTGCTGCAGCTCCACGCCGCTGGCTTTTGCTTTCAGGATCTTCTCAATGAGTTCGGCAATATAGGCTCCTGCCTCTACCGCCGAAATCCCGTCCTTGTGGATGTTGGAAACCACAGTCCTGCGGGCCTCCGGTTGCCCCACCCGGGCATTGTAGCAGATGTAGGCGCTCATGCTTTCGGCGGAGCCCAGGCCGGGCCGCTCCCCGATAAGGGTGCAGACCACCTTGGGGCCCAGGAGTTCCGACACGTGGTCCTGTGCCGCCACCCGGCCGAACCGCACAAAGAAGGGAGTCCCCACCGTGATCCCCCGGGCTTTGAGGCCGTCGGTGAGCACCGGCAGGATGTTTTTCAGGTTGGCTTCGATGGCGGCTGAGCTCAGGCCGTCGGAGGCAAAAATCTGTACATCCGGATTCATGGCACAGCGCTGCCTGAGTGTTTCTTTGGTCTGATCGTCAAACTCCCGGCCCAGATCGGGACGGGTCAGGTGCTGGTTTTTGTCCCGGCATTTGGTCTGGACGGTAAAAAGCCCCAGTTCCTTCAAAAAGCCCGGGTCCACATCCAGGAACACGGCATCCCGGGCCTTGGCGTGGTCCGCCCGGAGGGTCAGCAGGGTTTGGGTATTGAGCCGGGGGCCTGCCCGGCCCACTCCGATGCGGGCAGTGGTGCGGGCCTTCATCCGCAGCAGGGCCTCCGGGTCCCGGGGGTCCTTCAGCAGCGGGACTGCCTTTACCTGCGGGGAAACAATGTCCACCAGAGGTTTTTCCTCTTCCGGTTCCGGCAGCCTTCCTGTCCCGGGGGAAAGGGCCTCCGCCCCCAGCCGGCCCTCCCTTTGCAGCTGGGCCAGCACCTCTTCCACGATGCTGGCAATCAGTTTTTCGTCCATCATATTCCGTTCCTCACCCCTTCCAGGAAGTAAAGATGGTGGGATCGCCGGCCCATTTGGTCAGCTTCCCGTTTTCGCTCAGGCCCATCTTTTCCAGCCACTGGTCAAACTCCTTGATGGGCCGCAGGCCCAGGATCTCCCGGACGGTAGCCGCGTCATGGTAGGCGTTGGTCTGGTAGTTGAGCATCACGTCGTCGCTGGTGGGCACGCCCAGAATGTAGTTGACCCCGGAGGCCCCCAGCAGGATGGCCAGATTTTCGATGTCGTTCTGGTCGGCCATCATGTGGTTGGTGTAGCAGCAGTCGCAGCCCATGGGGATGCCAGTGAGTTTGGCCATAAAGTGGTCCTCCAGCCCCGCCCGGATGACCTGGCGGCTGTCGTAAAGGTACTCGGGGCCGATGAAGCCCACCACGGTATTGACCATAAAGGGCTGGAAAGCGCGGGCATAGCCGTAGCACCGGGCCTCCATGGTCACCTGGTCGGCGCCGTAGTTGGCCTCGGAGGAAAGCTCCGATCCCTGTCCGGTCTCAAAATACAGCACATTGGGGCCCTGCCCGGTCCCCTTCTGCCGCAGCAGTTCCTGGGCTTCCCGCACCGTCTCGGTGGTAAAGCCGAAGGCGCTGTTGCCCTTCTGGCTTCCGGCGATGGATTGGAA
>CASEAH010000058.1 GCA_949285935.1 uncultured Oscillospiraceae bacterium | reverse complement strand
GGAGGCAGGAGGCACGGTATCCACCATGGAAGGCACTCCCCTCCCTCTCACACGGTGCTCCGTCTGGTGCGCCAACGCTGAGAATCAGGGCGTTTTATCGGAGCTGGAAATTTAAACAAACATCCCGGAACGGCGCACCATCCGCAGGCCGTTCCGGGATGTTTTTACTTTTTTAGATGCAGGTTCTTGGATTCCATGACGGTAGAGAAAATCTTCCGCAACCGAGCACAGTCTTCCGCCCGATCTGCCATCTGGTTCTTGGGCAGGATCCACACCAGATCTGCCCCCATACTGATGTAAAAATCATGGCCCGTCTCCCGCACCCCCTGCAATTTGTGGAAGGGAACCCGGCTTTCTTTCCCGTTAGCTTCCACTTGGACGCCGAAGCCGTTAATCAGCACTTTCTGGGTGTAGCTGCTGACGCCGGAGCGGCGGGAGCCGTCCCGGACCTTGTTGAATGCTGTAAAAAATAGCACCAGCATTCCAAAGGCGACCCCCAGTGCAGCAGCCAGCACAAACCATCCTACCTTTACGGCAAGATGTTCTATCTGGCCTACCTGATAGTAGACTGCCACTAAAATACCTACCAATCCCGCTACCGGCAATGTATGCCACTTCTCCCGCAGCATGGACTGGAAATAAAACCGGACCGCATCCTTCCGTCCGATGGTAAAGGATCCACGATACTCCATTTCCTATTCCTCCCGCCCAGTCAGATCGTCACTGCCAAAGGAATAGGGCAGCAGCTGCGGCAAGGTCAGTTCCTTGACCTCCCCCTTTCGGTTTACCAAAAGGACCTCCAAATTCGGGGCAAATTCCTGCAGTACCTGACGGCACACGCCGCAGGGGGCGCAGAACCGGTCGCTGTCAGCGGTAATGGCAATCCGGCGGAATCGGCGATGCCCCTCGCTGACCGCCTTCACTACGGCGGTGCGCTCGGCGCAGCAGCCCGGGCTGTAGGCGGCGTTCTCCACATTGCAGCCGGTATATACCGCTCCGTCCTCGCATTCCAGCGCAGCCCCTACCGGGAAATGGGAATAGGGGACATAGGCCCGATCCAGCATCCCCCTGGCAGCAGCGTACAGCTCCTCCCTGGTCATGGAACCCCTCCTTTTCATTCTCCTGAGGGTTTCATTTTACCATAGGGGGGCCGGCTTTGCAATCCCCGGAGCCGGCACTCCCGCCGCCGCATAAGATGCCTCAGCAGCGAAATCCCTCAGCGGCGGTTTTGCTCCCGCATCAGGCGGATGTTCTGGAAGATCAGCTCCCGCTGCTCCCGGGTCAGGCTGCGGTACCCTTCCACCAGCGCCTGCTCCCCTTCAGACAACTGAATCCCTGGTCCGGGATCATCTGTCAAGCCCAAAAGATAATCCGCGGTCACATGGAAATACTCTGCTAGTTGAGACACTACCCTGATGGGCATCTCGTTTTTCTCTGACAGGTAATTGCTCAGCATGGCCTCCGTAACTCCAAATCGCTTGGCTAATTTCTTTTGCGTAATATCACTGTCTGTAATCAATGTTTTAGCTCTGGCTCCAGCACCCATCTTATCACCTCTGGAACCAGTATGCTAAAATATTTAATTAAAAAGTCTTAAATTAAATATTTTATAATTATTTTTTATTTTTACAATATTCGACGTTTTTTGATGTCATAATATGATAACATCAAAACGTGTTGAACGGGGTCATATCTTGTTGCTGAACAGCATTTTTTGACGAAAGCAGCTCTTCGCAACGCAAAAAAGCGACCTGCCCGGAACACCAGTCAGGTCGCTTATCATCAGAGAAGAGGGATCTTATTTGTGATCCACGCTGTACATATGCTTGATCAGCTCCAAAACCTTGTTGGAGTAGCCCATCTCGTTGTCGTACCAGGAAACAACCTTCACGAAGGTGTCGGTCAGAGCGATACCGGCCTTGGCATCGAAGATGGAGGTGCGGGAGTCACCCAGGAAGTCGCTGGAAACCACGTCCTCGTCGGTGTAGCCCAGGATGCCCTTCAGCTCGCCCTCAGAGGCGGCCTTCATGGCGGCGCAGATCTCCTCGTACTTGGCGGGCTTAGCCAGGTTGACGGTCAGGTCAACAACGGACACGTCCAGGGTGGGAACACGCATGGACATACCGGTCAGCTTGCCGTTCAGCTCGGGGATGACCTTGCCCACGGCCTTGGCGGCGCCGGTGGAGGAGGGGATGATGTTGCCG
>CASEAH010000057.1 GCA_949285935.1 uncultured Oscillospiraceae bacterium | reverse complement strand
GAAAACAAGCAGCAAAAGCCGGGACCTTCGGAAGCGATTTCAGCTTCCCAAAATCCCGGCTTTTTGCGGTTATCAGTATTTCTTATATACCAATGGGGATGGTGTTTTGACTGGCCGGCAGCCTCCTTTCACCGGGGCTGCTCATCCAGGTTGATGATTCCTTTACACTTGGGGAATCCGGAGCATCCCCAGAACATCCTGCCCGCCCGTTCTCCCTTTGTGGCCACACGTTTGACCATGGGCGCGCCGCACCTGGGGCACTTGGGGGGCATTTCCGGCTCGGGCTCCGCCTGAGAAACTTCCCCGGGAGACGGCTTCGTTTGGGGAATCTCCCGGGCAGACGGCGCCGCAGGCTCTTCCAGAGATAACTTTTGCAGGTATTTTTCCACACGTACAGGCGGGACCGGTTTATTCTGGGAAAGCCAAAATTCCGCCGTACTTTCCAGCTCCCGGCGTGACAAAGTTCTGACCCAGCCGGGCTGGATGTTGGCCCACTCAATGTAGTGGATCATATGATCCAGGCGGATGACCTGATTGCGGATTTCCAAGGGAGCCTGGGAGGCTTTCAGAAGTGTTTTGGAGTTGGCCAGCACCACAATAGGCCGGTAGAGATTTTCAAAGCTTTTGTGGTAGAAGGTTCTGGACACAAAATTACTTTGCTGCTCCATCCCGATCTCCCGAAGCAGGTTCAGATGACGCCTGTTCTGAGTAAGGGGGGAATAGATCCCTTCTTTCCAAAACTGCTTGCCAGAGTGAAAAGTACGGATAAAATCCCCGCGCTCGTTGATTTCAATATTGCCGATCAGGTTTTTGCATTCCACCACGAAATTTCTTTTGGGAGTAAGGATCAAGAAATCGATCTGAGCGGTCAAACCCTGATGTTCCAGGTAAAGATCACGGATGACATACAGGGGCAGGTGGCTGTTTTTCAGCTCAAATAAAATATTTTCTTCCCCAAACCTGCCCGCGGACAGAAGCTTGATGTCTTTCTCCACTCCGGACCGCTTTTCCGGAGGGAGGGAATCCCGGATTTCTTCCAGCTGCCGGAGACGGTCATCGGTGCTGGAGGTTTCTTTTATAAATACCGGGCCGCTTTGGCCACTGCTAAAGATGCCCATTTTTTCTCCTTCCAGAACGCCGGCGCTATTGCTCCCGTGCGTGCGCAATCAGAAATTTGATGGGGATCCCCTCACGGCTGAACATTTCTTCATGTTCCGTGACGATGTTGGGGGTAAAGCCACTGGCGTGCAGATCCCGGGTCAGGTATTCCACCTGCCACCCCGCCTGCTCCAGATAGCCCAGCGTGTCCTCAAAGAGCCCGTCATCATCGGTTTTGAACCACAGCTGTCCCTCCGGAGTCAGGTACCTGCGGTATTGCTCCAACTGCCGGGTATGGGTCAGGCGGTGTTTGTGATAGCTCTGTTTGGGCCACGGATTGCAGAAGTTGATGTAGATCCGCTCTACCCTCTCCGTCTCGGAAAAAATCAGGTGCAGCCGCTCAATATCGTGGGCGGCAAGGAGCAGATTGTCCACCGGACGCCCGGCCAGCCGGTACGCCTCCTCGGCTTTCCGCTTGGCCAGCACCAGCACTTCGCTTTTAATATCCAGCCCCAGGTAGTTGATCTCCGGATGAGCGGGAGCCAGCTGAGATAAGAAGCCTCCCTTGCCGCAGCCCAGTTCCAGATGCACCGGCGCCTGAGGGTGGGCAAAGGCCTCCCGCCACCCATTCCGAAGGGTCTGGGGATCATCCACGAAGAAAGGACAGGCCGCCAGTTCCGGGCGTGCCCAGGGTTTGCGTCTCAGGCGCATCCATCATTCCGTCCTTTCTCTTTTCGTTTTCCCTTGGGATCCTGTCGGCCCAGCCGGTCGATCAAACGTTCCGCCAGCAGAATATCCCGCTGGGCCTGGGCCGAAAGCTGCAGCACCATGGCAGCCAGTGCCTGTTCCTGCTCGCCGTCTGTTACTCCCACATCCTCCGTCCGGCGGATCAGTTCCTCCGCCAGCTGCGGCATATCGGAAAACTGCTGCTGCTGGGTATCCAGAAACAGCTGATAAACCGGCCGCAGCCGGTCCGGCTGTTCCATGGCTCCGCTCATTTTGCTCATGTCCTGGATGGACAGCATCCGCTTCAGCTGGCAGATGATATTCAGCGCCATTACATGGGCCCTGTCATACCGTTTCCGGTTGGCAGGGCGGGTGAGCCCCGCCTTGCTGTAATTGTTCACCATGGTACCGGTGATCAGAGGCGTACGGCTGTCCCGCTGAAAAAATTCCAGCCTTTTTTCCAGGTAGGTGATCACCTGGTCCAGATACAGATCAATATCGGGAATTTCTTCCCCATGAATCTGGGGAATCTGCGTCATTTCGGCGGCGATGCGCCGGGTCTCTTCTTTCCAGCCCGCCAAGGGTCCCCCTCCTTGCAACACATCCGTGGGCTGCTGCGGCATCGGCTTGGTGCCCGTCACCGCTGCCCTGCATTTAGGAATATTGCAATACCGGATGTGGTGGTATTCTGCACCAGATTATATACCATGGGAAGAAAAAAATCAAATTCCCATACCATCTTTGGAAATACGCCGCACCGCAAAATTGATCACCACCACAGCGGTCATCAGGATCACAGCCAGCGAAGCAGTCAAAAGGATTTTTCCTTCCTCCTGGGTAGAAAAAACCACCGTACCGATGGTTTCATTCCGTACCGACCAAAGAAGAGAGGAAAGGGTGATCTCCGACAAAGTGGGGGCCGCCACCAGGAAAAAAGAGCTGTAAAGGCTGGGCTTGAGAAGCGGAAGCATGATGCTGCGGAAGGCTTTGAGATGGCTGGCCCCAGCCACCCGGGAGGCCTCCTCCAGGGACCCGTCGATCTGGCTGATGGCTCCCGAGATATTGTTGTACCCCAAATTCATAAACCGGGCTACATAGGCAACCAGCAGGATCCAGATGGTACCGTACAGCTTGACCCCCACCACCGGAAGAGGCTTGGAAAAGGCCAGGATCATCGCCAGGGCAATGATGGTCCCCGGCACCGCATAGGGAAGGGTGACCATGGTCTGCATCAAACGGACGCCCCGAAACCGGCGGATACCGCCCCGGATGGCCACATAAGCCACCGCCAGCGCCACCACGGTAATGATAACGCCGGACGCCGCCGCCAAAAAGAAGCTGTTGCGGAAAGCGCGCTGGATATTCTGAATATCCAGCAGCCGGGTAAAATTGCGCAGGGTCATATTCCCCGGGCCAAAGGGGAGCCCAAAGGTTTTGGTCAGCGCGGTGGCCAGGGTTGCCAGCACCGGCGCCATGGTGGTTACCAGGAAAACCGTCAGCAAAAAAGCTGCCAGAAGCCATCTGGCCGGTCCCAGGCGGGCGGGATGGGGCTGCCCGCTTTTTCCGCTGACCACCACATATTTCTGGGTGCGCAGCACGCGGTTATAGCACCACAGGCCGCCCAGACCGAAAAACGACAGGAAAATGGAGTATGCCGCCGCGATCTGCAGATTGTTGGGCAGGTCGGGACGGTTGACAATGTAATAGATCTGGGTGGTCATCAACCGGATCTGGTTGGGGGCCCCCAGCACCGCGGACACTCCAAAATCCGCCAGAATAAACATAAACACCAGCAGCGTGGCCCCCATGATGGAGGGGGTCAGCAGCGGCAGCGTCACATCCCGCAGGGTCCGCCATGGGGAGGCTCCCGAGACACGGGCCGCTTCCTCCACTGCCGAGTTGACCTTCTTCATGGCGGGCAGCACCACCACATAGGGCACGGCATACCGGTAGATGGTCAGCACAAAAATCATGCCGCCGATGCTGTAAATATCCACCGGCGGCTCCGCCAGGCCCAGCCACTCCACCAGCAGATTGTTGAACACCCCCACCGGCCCCAAAAGGAAGGTCCAGGCCACCGCCCCAATAAACGGAGGAATCAGATAAGGAATGGCCAGAAGGGACTGCCACAGCTTCCGTCCGGGAACATCGGTGCGGGCCACAGCCCATGCCAGAAAAACCCCCAATCCCGTGGACAGGAGGGTGGAAGGGATCAGAACCAGCAGGGTGTTCTTCATGCTGGTAAGAACGCCTTTGTCCCTAAAAACCGCAATATAATTGTCCAGCCCAAGCCCCTGGGGCGTGGTGAAGCTGTTGAGGATCAGCACCACTGAGGGATAGATCACCACAAAGGACAAGACGGCCACCGTCGCCCACCAGATGATGGTGGGCGCGATGTCCATCTCTTCCTGCCGGAGCCGGACCATAAATCGACGTATCCGCACGATGGTCCTCCCGCCTGTTATTTCTGGGCAAAAATCTGCTCGTACTTTTCACGAACCTGGGAGGATTCATTGACAAAATAGTCCACATCCAGTTCGCACACCTTGATGTCGGCCACATTGGGTGCGCCTTCGGGCACTCCAACACCATCCAGGACCGGAATGTACCCCTGTTCCACAAAGAGCTTCTGGCAGTCCTCCGAGAGCAGGTAGTCCATAAAGGCCCGGCAGGCCGCCTGGTTTTCTTCCTTGACGGTGGAAAGCATGGCGATGGGAGTGGGGACCATCACAGCGCCGGACTCCGGCCAGATCACCTCCACCGGAGCGCCCTCAGCCTGGGCGTTGCGGATCATGAAATCCACTACCGATACCGCATGATATTCTCCGGAGGAAAGCTTGGTTTGCAGGTTGCCGTTGGACTGCTCAAATTTGACGTCATTGTCCCGCATCCCCTCATACAGCTCCCAGCCGGGTCCGCCCTCCTGGGTCAGGGTGACCAGGGTGGTAAAGGCGCCGCCGGAATAGCTGGGGTCGGCCATGGCAAACTTTCCCGCCAGCTGGGGATCACACAGATCGTCCCAGTCCTTGATCTCCACCGTATTCTTAAGGGTATTGACCGCAATGATGTTAAAGATCTGCCGAACCTCAAAGGCCATGCCGTCGTTGTAATTAAAGCGGGGGTCAATATTGGCCGCGGCGGCGGGAGTATAGTGCTGGATCAGGCCCTGCTCATCCAGCTGGTACATATATCCCATATCGGCAAACCAGATAATGTCCGCTTCGGTACCGCCTGCCTGAAGTTCGGTGCTCAGCTTGGAAATGACGTCGCCGCTGCCGGAACGGTACAGGTTGTAGGTGACGCCGGGGTTACGGGACACAAAATCCTCCAGCATGTCGGTGACCAGGTCCTGGGACTCCGAGGTATAGATGGTGATGTTTCCCGTCAGCTCCTGAGCCTGAGAGGAAGAGTCGCCCGCCGGAGCGCTGCCGGAGGAGGAAGGTCCTGTTTTTTGAGAACAGCCTGCCGCCGTCATCGCCAGCATCCCCAGAGTGAGAAGGATCGCAAGGGCTTGTTTTTTGGATCGTTTCACAAGAAAACTCCTTTCTTTCGGACGGAACAAGAAAATTGTACCGTCCCATTGTCTTTTTGTATCCGCCCCTTTCAGGGCAGACCGGAAATATTATACACCTTCATGCCTGTTTTGTCTTCCAATGTTTCAAATATTTTCCGTCAAAACAGCAGCGGCACGGGGCAAAATCTTTTTCCTTTGCCCCCATATCTGCCGCTGCTGCAAAATTCTTGCCGCCGCCACCCGCTTTTCCCCTCAAAGTCCCCCTTAAAGGCAGAAAAATATCCTCCGGCAGCCGCCTTTCCCGTCAGCCTGACATTCGGTTTTGCATGCCCACTTTTACAGCCTCTTGCGTATATTTCCAAATTCTGCTTTCAGGCACTGCCCTGCAGACCATCAGGATGAATGCAAAATAAGCAAAAAATCGGATACACACCCACGTTCAAACCCTATGTCAGGTCAGAACCTGGGCAAATCGGTCAAAAGCTCCCCCCTGTTTTCCAGATCGGACTCCTCCATCACTTGGGCACATCTCCATTTTCAGCTGCTGCCTGGATACCTGTGAGCATTCTGTCAGCGTTCCGCTTGATCCACACCCACACGGATCCCCGCATGTCCTGACGTGATGCGGTTTTGCAGCTTTTGCCCTGTGTCGCAGCAATCCCCAGTCCTTCTTGCTATGACCGCTTCGATGTATTTCCATCCATTCACTGCATCTGTGGAAATCGTCCGGCATACGTGCTCCCTTGGTACCGGGGAACTCTCGCCAACCGGCATACCGTCCAAAATCGCCGGATTCGTGCCGGTTTTCAGGGTGTCAACGGGACGGCAGAAAATATAACCTTTCGCAAGTTTTCCCCCGGCGGGAGTGGAAGTCCTCTGTACTTTGGGGAGGCCGAGAGCCGCTTTGGGCAGCTTCTTTCCAAACAGCAGGCAGCCTTTTCTCCAGCCGGCTGCTCTGAAATGGTCCCGCAACCCTGAGGCAGCCGGCTTCGGCCTTCCTCATGTTCGCTCTGTATCCGGGGGTCTTCCCACTTTTCAACCGGTTCGGCTTTTCTCTGTCGAAAGTCGCTCCTACAAAAAGATGGGGATCTCTTCCCCCAAAGTCAATTCCTCCGGGGTGACCCGGCACAGGCGCGCGGACAGCCGCACCCCCTGTTCCCGGGCTGCCCGCAGGGCCTGCCCAAATTCAGGCTGAGCCGCGTTGTTGGGAACAAAGTGATCCGCCCGGGCCATCTGCACCACAAACAGAACATAGGCGGTCCACCCCTGACGCACCGCTTCTCCCAGTTCCTCCAGGTGCCGCAGTCCCCGGAGAGTGGGGGCATCGGGGAAACGTACCTCCCCCGCTTCTTCCAGGGTCACACCCTTTACTTCCACCAGGGCCCGTTCTTCTCCCGCCTCCACCAGAAAATCCAGCCTGCTGGAACCAAAAGGAACCTCCCGGCGCACCCGGTCCGCGGGAGCTTGCGTCACCTGAAGGAATCCGCTGCGGAGGGCTTCTTCCGTCACCCGGTTGGGGGCCTGGCTGTCCATATTGATCAGCAGGCCGTTTTTATCCACTGCCACCAGGGTGTATTGGGTTTTCCGTCCGGGACTGGGACGATACTCCAGGTACACCTGGGCTCCAGGCGGCAGCAGCTCCCGGCACCGCCCGGTATTGGGGACATGGGCCGTTACCTCCTGTCCTTCCACCAGACAACGGGCTATAAAGCGGTTGGGGCGTTCCAGGAACCGGGCAGCCAGGACCTGCTGATATTTCATGCCGTTTTCCCTCTTTCTCTTTTATCCCAAGGCTACATCCAGGATCATCATCAGGGTAAAACCCAGAATACAGCCCACTGTGGCCAGGTCAGTTTCCTGATTCCCGCCCGCTTGAGAGCTGGGGATCAGTTCCTCCACCACCACAAAGATCATCGCTCCCGCGGCAAAGGCCAGCGCAAAGGGCAACAGCGCCTCCATGGAGGACACCAGCAGCGCCCCCAGCACACCGGCGATGGGCTCCACCAGCCCCGATGCCTGACCATAGAAAAAGCATTCGCTCCGGGGCATTCCTTCCCGCCGCAGAGGGATGGATACCGCGGCTCCTTCGGGAAAGTTCTGCAGCCCCATACCCAGCGCCACCGTCATGGCCGAAAGCAGGGTCACTCCGTCCTTGCCGGATGCCGCCGCCCCAAAGGCCACGCCTACCGCCAGTCCCTCCGGGATATTGTGGAGGGTAATGGACAGTACCAGCAGGACGCTGCGCCTCCAATGGCTGGGGGGACCATCCATCTGCCCCTCTCCGTTGGGCGACAGATGCATATGCGGCATCAGCCGGTCCGCCAGCCACAGGAAGCCTGCTCCGCACAAAAAGCCCGCCGCCGCAATAAGCCAGGCAGGCACCGTGCGTCCCTGGGCCATTTCGATGGCCGGAGCCAGCAAAGACCAAAAGCTGGCCGCTATCATCACGCCGGAAGCAAAGCCCAGCATCATATTCAGGATTTGAAGACGGATCTCACGGAAAAAAAAGACCATCGCCGCTCCCAGGGCTGTCATGCCCCAGGTAAAAAGAGTCGCTGCCAGAGCCAGCAGCACCGGTGAGTCTGTCATAACTATGTTTTCTCCTTTTGGTTGGGTTGTATTTGCCGGCATTGGGGACAAACCCCTGTAAATTCCAGACTGTGTCCGGTCACCTCAAAGCCCGTTTCCTCCCCGATCCGGCGGCTCAGGGATTCCAATGGGCAGGCGCTGATTTCTGTCTCCCTGCCGCACAGGACACACACGATCCGGTGTCGGTGAGCCGAGGTGTTGGGCTGATAGGTGGCTATACCATCCTGTCCCACCGTCTTGATCAGCAATCCCCGACCGGCAAGGGCCGCCAGATTGCGATAAACTGTGGACAGGCTGAGCCCCTGCTCTCCGATCCGGCTGTGAAGTTCCTCGGCGGTAAGGGGACTTTCCGCTTCATTCAAAAGTTCCAGGATCCGGCGTCTGCCCCGGGTAGACCGCAGCCGCGCCCGCTTCAAAGATTCTTCCATTTTTGATTCCTCCTCAGCCCACTGTCAGCTGGAGTACCGTTCCGGCCACTACTGCCACGCCATACAGGATCGCCATCAATTTCAGGTTATCCCTTCGGTTGGGGTTGACCTTCCACAGTACTGCCATTCCCGCTCCGGCTCCGGTAAGCAGTCCGGCGGCGGCAGCTCCGAAGCTCAGGGTCCCTTCCGCCAGCATCTGGGCCAGAAAGACCGAGGCTGCACAGTTGGGGATGAAGCCGATGAGCGCCGCTGCCGCCGGCTGCAAAATGCTGCCCTTAAGCAAGAAACGGCTCATAGTCTCCGCGCCCACTGCCTCCACAATGCCGCCCAGGATCGCTGAGACGGCCAGAAGGAAGAAGAAAATCTCGGCTGTGTGGCCGGCAGCAGACCAAAATATACTATGCCGGCAGTCCCTGTGGCTACACAGGCAGGGTTCCCGCTTCTCCTCCGGGAGCCGTTGTCCTCTCTCCTGTGCTCTGCGGGCAACCACATCCACAGCCATACCGGCCAAAACCGCCACTGCCGCCTTCACCAGCAGCAGACGTCCCAGTGTGTCCAGCATCCCCGGATTGGCCAGCAGGATGGGAACGGCTTCATCGGAAGTGGACAAAAAAACCGCTATCAGTGTGCCGGCTGTAATAACCCTTCCTCCGTACAGGTTGGCAGCCGCCACGGAAAAACCGCACTGAGGGATGCAGCCCAAAACTGCTCCCGCCGCCGGCCCCAACCGTTGGGAACCGGCCAGGGCCCGGCGGATCCGGTCAGAGGAGTGATGCTCCAGATATTCAATGATCAGATAAGCTCCAAACAAAAAAGGCAGAGCCTTGACGGTATCTGCCAGCGCATCCAGCAAGATCTCAAAAATCGTCTCCAAAAAGGTTCCTCCTCCGGGATAAATGGGAATGATTCGCATTATATTATACAAAATGGGTTTTTCGTGTCAAGGGTCAGGGCCATTCTCCCCAGGCAGCCCACGGGATTTTCTCCGGAGTGTCCAAAAAATGTGGACGGATCGGCGGCAACTGTGAAAAACACCTAAAATACGTCTTTTTTGTTTCGGGAAGCCGTTCTTCCCTTGACAGAGGCAAGACCCGGGGATACAATAAACCTGTCAAAAAGTTAGTGAACACTAACCTGTAAAAGGAGATTGGTTTATGACATTGGATCAAGTCAAAACCGGCCATGGAGGAGTTATTACTGCCGTAGGCGGCAGTGGTATTCTGCGCCGGCGGCTTTTGGATATGGGCCTGACGCCCAAGACCCGGGTATTTGTCCGTAAGGTGGCGCCCATGGGGGATCCCATCGAACTTTGCCTGCGGGGATATGAACTGACCATCCGCAAGGAGGAAGCCGCCAAAATTGAGATCGCGGAGGAGATTGCTCCATGATTTTTGCCCTGATTGGTAACCAGAACTGCGGAAAGACCACCCTTTTCAATCAGCTCACCGGCAGCAGCCAGCATGTGGGAAACTTTCCCGGTGTTACAGTAGAAAAAAAGGAAGGGACCATCCGGGGTACCAGCCATACGGTGGTGGACCTTCCCGGCATTTACTCCCTTTCCCCCTATACTGCTGAAGAGGTCGTCACCCGGGATTTTCTTCTGCAGGACAAGCCGGGCGGCATCATCAATATTGTGGACGCCACCAATATTGAGCGCAACCTCTACCTGAGCCTGCAGCTGCTGGAACTGCAGATTCCCACGGTGCTGGCGCTGAATATGATGGACGAGCTGACCGCCTGCGGCGGCTCCATTGATATTTCCACTCTCTCCCGGGAACTGGGGATCCCGGTGGTGCCCATTTCGGCCAGCAAGAATCAGGGCATCTCGGAACTGGTACACCGGGCTGTGGAAACAGCGGAAAAAAGGATAAAGCCCCAGCGGCTGGATTTTTGTTCAGGCGAGGTGCACCGGGCCATCCATGGCATTGCCCATCTGGTGGAGGACCATGCAGCCGCCATCGGCATGCCTCTGCGCTTTGCCGCCACCAAGCTGGTGGAGGACGACCAGCCCACCATTGAGGCGCTGGGCCTCAACCGCAACGAACTGGAGACGCTGGTCCACATTACCGCCGAAATGGAGACTGCTCTGGGCACCGACCGGGAAGCAGCCCTGGCGGATATGCGGTACACCTATATTGAAGGGTTGGCTGAAAAGGCCGTTCATAAACCCCGGGAGACCCGGGAGCAGCAGCGGTCGGTGCGGATCGATGCCCTGCTCACCCACAAATATCTGGCGATCCCCATTTTTCTGCTGATTATGAGCCTGGTTTTCTGGCTCACCTTTGGACTGCTGGGAGCATTCCTCAGCGACTGGATGGGCCTTGGCATCGATGCGGTCACCGCCTGGGCGGATGAAGGCCTGACGGCTCTGGGCATCAACACGGTGCTTCATTCCCTGATTATTGATGGCGTTTTTGCGGGCGTGGGCAGCGTCCTCAGCTTCCTGCCTACCATTCTGGTGCTCTTTTTCTTCCTCAGCCTGCTGGAGGACAGCGGATACATGGCCCGGGTTGCCTTTGTCATGGACAAGCTGCTGCGGAAAATCGGCTTGTCCGGACGTTCCTTCGTTCCCATGCTCATCGGTTTCGGATGCTCTGTCCCCGCCATTATGGCGACCCGTACCCTTTCCAGTGAGCGGGACCGCAAAATGACCATTATTTTGACGCCTTTTATGTCCTGCAGCGCTAAGCTGCCTATTTATGCGGTCTTTACCGCCGCTTTCTTCCCCGATCACGGCGCTGTGGTGATGATTTCCCTTTATCTGCTGGGGATGGTGGTGGCAGTCCTGTACGGGCTGGCTCTGAAGAATACATTGTTCAAGGGCAATCCTGTCCCCTTTGTTATGGAGCTCCCCGCTTACCGGCTCCCCGCACCCAAAAGCATCGCGCTCCACATGTGGGAAAAGGCCAAGGACTTCCTGCGCAAAGCCTTTACCGTTATTTTTATGGCCACTATTGTGATCTGGCTCCTGCAAAGCTTTGACCTGCGCTTCAATCTGGTTTCGGACAGTTCGGCCAGCATCCTTGCTCTCATTGGGACGGCGCTCTCTCCCCTGTTCGCGCCTCTTGGGTTCGGCAACTGGATGGCCTCTACCGCCCTGCTGACCGGACTTACCGCCAAGGAAGCGGTGGTCAGCACCCTGGCAGTCCTTACCGGTGCCGGGGACACGGCCTCCCTGCCGCCTCTGCTGAGCCAGCTGTTCGACCCTCCCGCAGCGGTTGCTTTCCTCTGCTTTACGCTGCTGTATATGCCCTGCGTGGCTTCTTTTGCCGCCGTCCGCCGGGAATATGGTTCCACTCTCCGGGCAGTGGGTATTATGGCGGCTCAAACCACCATCGCCTGGCTGGTTGCCTTTGGGGTACACCAGCTGGCCCTGCTGATTCTGTAAAGGAGAGTGTCCCATGACAGCGGCAGACTGGATTCTTTTGGCTCTTTTGGGGGTACTGGTGCTGGCCGCCGGCATTTCTGTCATCCGCAGGAAAGGCCGGGGAGGCTGTTCGGGCTGTTCAGGCTGTTCGGGCTGCGGTCAATGTACTGCGGACTCCTCACCTGCCCCCAAGGAAGATTAGGGCGTCTCTCCGGCAAAGTTCTTTATACTTTCAGGTGTTTCCCCTGTTCTCAGAACGGCCTGGCTTTTACAGCCGTTCCGGGAATTCCATGGGCAACGCGCCGGGGCACAAATCATGATCCGGCCAACCGGAGATCCTGTACTTTCAAGTAAATAAAGGTAACGTCGGCTGTCCGGGCAGTAAATGATAGGGAAATATCCTGTTTTTCCGGGATATCTCCCTGGAAGCCTGGGCACAGGCCTGACGTCATCCCCGTAAAAAACTGGCAGACAATAAAACCGGTACCTTTTGAACCTGAACCGTTCTGAAAGGCACCGGTTTTTTGTACCGCACTTTGGGGCTCTGTTTGGCCGCAAACCACGTTTTATACAGTTTTGTATCCCTTGATTCTTTGCAGCTGGGAAAATCCCGTGCACGTTTGATCAGCCGCAAAAAACAGGCGCCTATAAAGCGCCTGTCCATCCAAATGGTACCTAACCCAAGCCCGGCATAAGTACATCCGCTACACTTCCACAGCCAACCCCGGGAAATACCCCCGGGGCGCTCTGCCATTTGCTTCTGATGTTTTAACTTGGTCCCATCATTTTCCCACCTGTTCCACATTGCTTCGGAATGTCTTTCCCGCATGGACAAAGCTTCGGGGAACCATTGCCTACGCCAGGGATTTTCTTATAAAAAAATCCTCCTCCAAAAGGAGAAGGAAAATCCCTGCCGGCAGGTTTCTCAAAAGTCACTGAAAAGCCTGCGGTCCATATTCCTTATTCTGCCGTCCGCAAACAGAAAGCTCCCCTTGGGGAAACCCTCTTCCGCAGAAAAATACGTCTCTGCTGCCTGCTTTGGCCCATCCATCAATTTTTTTCTTTCGCCTCTTGCCCCAAATATCTTTAAGGCAAAACGGGAACAAGCCCCCTGTAGGGGCAAAGCATCGGCCTTATTTGCGAATTGACAGACAGCCCGCGCTGCCTGGGTTCGTTCCAACCCCCGCTTTGCGCTTTCTCCCGCTTCAGTCCCGTACCGTTTCCAATATGCCCCTCCGACTCCTATGGAACTTTCTTTCCCAGAGCCTGCTGTCCCGTTCTCCATCCCGGATGCAGAACCTCAAAGCTACCGGAAAGACTCTTTCCGGTACAGGGCTGCTTGCCGCCCGTGTCAAACTCTGCCCGAAAGATGTTCTATAATAGCCATTTTGGCTTCAGCCGCGGTTTTGCAACACAAATCGCTTTTTCCTGTTATGTACCGGGCCGCTTCCTGATACGTTTCCAGCGAATAATTCTGCTCGGATAAATGCAAAATTTGTTCCTTTTGTTCAGCATTGGCCACGGCATGGGAAAGATCCGATAAATACTGACATTCCAGCAGTTCCGAAAGTGTCTCCAGCAAATCCATCTTGCACTCCCTCATTGTAAAACACGAAAATACAACATCGTTTACATTTTATCACGAATTTACAATAGCAGCAACGTCAATTGTAAGTTTTTTGCACTTTCTGTCATTTATTTGGTTTTTCACACAAAAAATCCAGCTCAAATCAGAAGATTTTTTGTCGCTGCACCATTCATGCTTTTTACTCTTTAAAAATGTCTCCCGAAAACTGCACCACAAAATTCAGGAGGTTGATTCTGCCTGCTTCTTCTGAAACGTCTCTTTTACGAAACGCCCGCCCATCCGATCAGGATGAACGGGCGTTTTTCATGCCAAAAAGTCGTTATTGCCTTAAAAAATGGCACCGCAAACCGCCCGATTGATGTCTATGTTATTGGCCAAACCATCCGGCTCTTCCCTTTTGCATTATGGCAAAAGGATCCCCGGCTGCAGGGCGCGCAGTTCCGCTGCGGCCCGGGACAGCTGCTCTGGGCCAAGGGCAGGCGCTTCCAGCCATTCCTCGCATCCGGACCGTGCCAGTTCGGGACGCCGGAAAAGATTGAGACGCCACCGGGGGAGGGTCGGCAGCAGCCCCGCCATTTCTTTGAGTTCTTCCAGGGTGAGGCCGGGGTACAGGGTTGTGCGGGCCTCCATGGGGATTCCTTTGTCCAGGACCATTTGAATGGTTTCCCGGGTGCGCTCCCAGGAGCCGCCGCATATCCGGGGCCAGGCATCAGGAGGGGCTTTCCAGTCCACCGCTATATAATCCACCAGCCCGCTTTCCGCCAGTTCCTGAACTTTTTGGAGGTGCTGGCCGTTGGTGTCCAGCTTGATGCGGTAGCCCAAAGCACGGACCTCCTCCATCATCCGGGGCAGCTGGGGCTGCAGGGTGGGTTCGCCGCCCGAAAAGACCACTCCCTCCAGCATCCCCTGACGCTTCTCCAGGAAGGCCAGCACCTGTTCCCAGGGCAGATCCGAAGGCTGCGGCACAGGATCCAGCAGCCGCCGGTTGTGACAGTAAAAACAGTTAAGATCACATCCCCGGAAGAATACCACACAGGAAAGCAGGCCGGGGAAATCCATGGTGGAACACTTTGCCAGGCCGGCCGCCTCAATGGGCGAGAGCCGCCCTTCTGTCAGGCTCATTGTCCCACCGCCGGATCCACATCCGGCAGCACATATTTGACCCTCTGGCGGTATTCCTCCGCCTTGCCCTTGTGATAGTTCTGGACCGGGCGGAGATATCCCACTACCCGACTCCACACCTCCGCGTCCCGTCCGCAGCTGGGGCAGGTAAAATGCTCCCCGCTGATATACCCGTGATCCGGGCAGACGGAGAAGGTAGGCGTAAAGGACAGGTAGGGCAGCCGGTAGGAAGAAAAGATTTTTTTCAGCAGCCGTTTGGCCACCTGGGGATCCCCGATCTGTTCGCCCAGATAAAGATGCAGCACCGTCCCTCCGGTATACATGCACTGGAGCTTGTCCTGCAGGTCCAGCGTTTCAAAGATATCATCGGTAAAGCCTACCGGGAGCTGGGATGAGTTGGTATAATAAGGCACCTGCTCACCGGCGGTGATGATCTGGGGATACCGCTCCTTATCCAGGCTGGCCAGGCGGTAACTGGTTCCTTCGGCCGGAGTCGCTTCCAGGTTGTAAAAATGCCCTGTTTCCTCCTGGAAGGCAGAGATCTGTTCCCGCATATATTCCAGGGTCATGGCGGCAAATTCCTGTCCCTCAGGGGTGGTCAGGTCATGCCCTTCTCCCAGGAAGTTCAGGCATGCTTCATTCATCCCCACCAGCCCGATGGTGCTGAAATGATTGCTCCAGTAGGCGCCGGTACGGGCCCGGACATCCTGGAGGAAATTGGCGGAGTAGGGATACATTCCGTTTTCGGTCTGCTTCTCAATGGTCTTCCGCTTGATTTCCAGGGAGTTCTTTGCCACCTGCATCATCTGCCACAACCGGCTGCGGTACTCCTCCTGGCTCCTGGACAGATAGGCGATCCGGGGCAGATTGATGGTGACGACTCCAATAGAACCGGTAAGGGGATTGGAGCCGAACAGCCCCCCGCCCCGCTTGCGCAGCTCCGAGGTATCCAGCCGCAGGCGGCAGCACATGGACAGGGCATCCTCGGGGGAAAGATCGGAACTGACGTAATTGGAGAAATAGGGGATGCCGTACTTGCAGGTGATCTCCATAAACCGGTTTACCACCGGGCTGTCCCAGGCAAAATCCTTGGTCACGTTGATGGTGGGGATGGGGAAGGTAAAGACCCGTCCTTTTCTGTCTCCTTCCATCATCACATCGCAGAAGGCGGTATTGAACAGGTCCATCTCCGCCTGAAAGTCCCCGTAGGTTTCGGGACGGGGCTCTCCGCCCACGATCACATGCTGGTCCCGGAGGGTGCGGGGAGGAACAATGTCAAAGGTAAGGTTGGAAAAAGGACACTGGAAGCCCACCCGGGTGGGAACATTGAGATTGAAGACAAACTCCTGGAGAGCCTGTTTGACGGCCTTGTAATCCAGCCCATCATAGCGGATAAAGGGCGCGCAGTAGGTATCAAAGGAGGACCATGCCTGAGCGCCGGCGGATTCTCCCTGGGTGGTGAAGGTGGAGTTGACGATCTGGCCCAGGAAGGTGCGCAGGTGCCGGGGGGGCTTGGACTCCACCTTGCCGGGGACTCCGCCGAAGCCGTCGGTGAGGAGCATCCGCAGATCCCACCCGGCGCAATAGGGGCCGAAGAATCCCAGGTCATGGAGATGCAGGTCGCCGGAATCATGGGCCCGGCGCACCTCCTCGGGGTAAATTTCGTGGAGCCAGTACTGCTTGGTAAAGGCCTCACGGATGTAGTTGTTCATGCCATTGATGGATTTCTGGGTATTGGCGTTCTCCTTGATTTTCCAGTCTCCATCCTCCAAATACCGGGAAAACATTTCAATGGTGGCGCCGATGAGGGCATTGGCCTCCCGGGCGCCCCTGCGCTTTTCCCGATACAGGATATATGCCTTGGCGGTGCGGGCATGTCCGTTTTCAATCAGGACCTTTTCCACCAGATCCTGGATCTGTTCCACATCCACCGGTCCGCTGCCAAATTTTTGATCGGCCAGAGCCACCACCTGGCGGCTCAGGGCCTCCGCCCGTTCCCAATCGTCGCCGCCCACAGCATTGGCCGCCTTAAAAATGGCCCAGGTGATTTTCTCCGGGCAAAAATCCACAACATCTCCGCTGCGCTTTCTCAACTTGTCCATCCGCAAGTCCTCCTTTTGTTTTCCGCCGGTGCTTTTCCGGCTCCGTCAGAGAACGCTGTCAGGAGGATCTTGGAACCGCATGCCTTGCCTCTGGAAACGATAAAAGGCACCCCCGCAGGGATGCCTCGGCAAGCCCGCTTCCCGCCATACTCCGTGGCAGCGCGCAGACCTGGGCAGGTATTCCGGCTTGGATTCTGCACGCGCCGCGCCTTCCCATGGGCTCTGCCCACAGTGGCATCGTGCGGCGCGCTCCTCCTTACGGCGGCGGGACCGCGCGGGATTTTCACCCGACTTCCCTTTCAAGCCCCAAAGGGGCACCCAAATCAACACAAGATATAGACAGATATTCCGTCTCTTGCTGGGGATATCATACTACATATAGTTCTTCCTGTCAACATCCTTCTGTTCTTGTTTTTTTCTTACCGGTAAGGTATACTGGTTTCAGCTATTGTGATCTCAATGTGAAGGGAGGGGATTGGCATCAAAGGCTTTTCCATAGCAGGAACGGTACTGGGTATTATTGGGGCGGTGTGCGGAATCCTGGGCATGATCTTCGGGCTGCTGGGCCTGAGCCATGTCCGCCGCCCCTGACAGAGCCGGAAAGGACGTCGTACCTTTCCCAAAGTTTTTCCGTTTCGCCATTTCCTGTCAAAGAAAGTGACAACACATTACTATGGCAAAAGGGACGGGGATTTTCTATAATGGAACCATCCCTCCGGTCCCGCAGTCGCCGGTCCGGACCTAATAACGAACAGAAAAGGTTGGCGATTCTCATGATGGAAAAACTTTCTTTGCATACCGAAATCCCCCGGGAAGAAGGGGGAAGCCTGTGGTGCTCTTACCGGCTGCTTTGTGAGGCGGACCCTGAAACCGGCCTCCCCGCCTATGGCATCGAATGTTCCCTGGAGGGGATGCGGGAGCCTCAGCTTCCTCTCAACCGGGCTGTAGTCCGTGGGATCTCTCCCCGGGAAGAAGTGGTGGAGCAGATGATTTGGTCTCTGGCCCGGGGGCAGGCACTGCCGGTACATATTGCGGATATTGTTTACGATCTGCTGGGCTGAGGCTGTTCCTTACAGTTTTCTCAATTCTTCTGTCAGCTCCCGGATCCTGTGGTCCGGGATGCGTCCCCGGAGCAGGGCAACCGCCTGATTCAGGGTAACGTTTCTGAACCGCCGGATGAGGGGAGAGGACAAAGCTCCCGGCGCTTCCCGTTCCAGAAGGCTTCGAGCCCCCGGATGGGACAACAGTTCTCCCAATGTGATGTTCCCGTTTTTCAGATCCATTGAATGACCTCCTTAGGGGGAATGATTCCCGTCGGCTCCTTTTTCAGGAAAGCTTTGGGGAATCTTTTTCAAGATCCATTGTATTCACAAATATGGGAAAGGGTGCGGGTAAAGCCATAAGGGGGCACTCTTTCCGTCCCGACAAAATAAAAACTCTTCTTACCATGGTTTTGCCGCCTTTCCGGCGGCAGAATGAGGAAAAAAATCAGGTTTTTTTCAGGCAAAAAATCATCTTCACAAAATCTTTACAGATTTTTGCAACAAAACCTACCCGTTCCTCGTATTATTGATCAGAAGGGAGGAGACAACCTTATGATTACATTTTTTACAACTCTTGCCTGGGTTTGCAGCTTTTTCTCCGCACTGTTTGCGGTCTATTTTGTTATGATTGCGCTGTTCAGTTTCAAAAAGAACGCTGCGTATCCTCAGGAGGCTCCCCGGGACCGTTTTGCGGTGCTCATTGCCGCCCGGAATGAGGAAGCAGTTATCGGAGGCCTGGTGGAAAGCCTGATGGAACAGGACTATCCCCGGGAACTGTATGACGTTATCGTCATTCCCAATAATTGCACGGACGATACCGCCGGCGCTGCCCAGCGTGCAGGAGCCACCATTTGGGAATGTACGGTTCCCGTGCGCTCCAAAGGGCAGGTGCTCACCTTTGCGGTGGACAAGCTGCTGGATGGACCCGATCACTACGACGCTGTCTGCATCTTTGACGCCGACAATCTGGTGGATCCCGGTTTTCTCCGGGAGATGAATAACGCCCGGTGTGCCGGGGTCAAGGTAGGACAGGCCTACCGGGACGGCAAGAATCCTTTGGATTCTCTGGTATCCGGCTGCGGTTCCATCTATTACTGGATGCTGAACAAGTTTTATAATTCCCCCCGCCAGAATATGGGGCTTTCCGCCGTGGTCAACGGCAGCGGCTTTATGGTGGATCTGGAACTTCTGCGCCAGTGGGGCGGCTGGAAGACCTGGACCATGACGGAGGATGTGGAGTTCACCGGTCAGTGCGCCCTGCAGGGCGTTCAGGTGGGGTGGGTCCCGGCTGCTGTCACCTATGACGAACAGCCCCTGCTGTTCTCCCAATCCTGGACCCAGCGCAAACGGTGGTCCACCGGAATGCTTCAATGTATGGAACGGTATGCGGCGCCTTTGGGCCGTTCCGCTCTGTCCGGCAACTTTCTCAGCCTGGATCTGCTGCTGCTTTATCTTTGCCCCGTGATGCAGCTTCTTTGCCTGGTGCCCACCATTCTGGGCATTGTGTTTCATAATCTTCATATTTCCTATGGCCTTTTTCCTCAAACGCAGCTCTATTACCAGCTTTTCTTTTCTCTGTCCTTTTCATTCCTCTGCACCTTCGCCACGGCCTTTCTCTCAGTGGTTTATGCCAAAAAACCTGTGCTGCCCCTTTTGGGTGCCATAGCTTTTTACTGGGTATTCATCATGAGCTGGATCCCCATTAACTGCATCTGTCTGGTAAAACGGCAAAAGACTTGGGAGCCTATCCACCATACCCGGGCTATCCGCCCTGCCCAGCTTTTCGGCCCTACTTCTCAGTAACTTTCCGCTTCTTTCTGCAGACGTTACAGATTGATTCAACTTTAACCGCCCTGCCGGGTTCCTGTCCGGCAGGGCGGTTTTTTTAAGAAAATGCAATCTCTCCGTTTGGGCGAGACATCCGTTCAGCCTGTTTTTACAGCCTGACAAAAAAAGGCCATATCAACAGCCGTGTATCCATAAAAAGTTGGCATAACCTTTGCCCGCGTATAGGCCGGGCGAGCACGTGAAACAGATCCCATCCGCCGGCAGAACCTACAACATAAGTGCCATCCCGTCCGCACATAAACGATTCTCTGTTTGTATGGGATTCCCTGCTGAGCGATGTCCTCATACCGGTGAAGGAGGTTTGGTTCAGTTTGACGGAGGAGTATGCAGCCGCTTCTGTCAGGCTTGCTGCTGCACTACTGCCCTTATGGAAACCGCCGCGGGCACTGGCTTCCCGTGCCTGGCCATGCCCTATGCAGGATCAGTTTTTGACACATCAGGCAGCTTTTTTGCCGGTTGCACCATACTGCAGAACATATTTGATTTTGGCAGGGTGTACCGCCACTTGAACTTTTGACGCAGCTCTCTTCCTCCTCATTCCATATCTGTGGTTCACTCCATCCCGCCCTTTCTTGCGGCAATGATATTTTTTCGGACCTCCCCCACTTTTTAAAATATGGTCATCGCCACGGCGGCTCGTTCTTTACAAAAGCGGGAAATGCGGCAGGAGCATACAGCACAGCAAAACGTCCTGGGCATATCAGCTGGCTGCCTGTGGTTTTTGCTCGGCTTACCTCTTCTCCCCTCCGGGCTTGCCGGGCACGTCTTTTTCCTCTCCTCCCGCAATATACTTTAGCAGTATGGGGATAAGGGGGAGTTTGCTTGCGTCAAATACAACGGCTGGCCCTCAATACCCTGCTGCTTACGGCAGCTTCCTTTTTGATGCAGGGAGTCGGCGTAGTCTTCCAGGTATATCTGACCAGCCGCATCGGGCCGGAGGGTATTGGTCTGTGGCAGTTGACGCTGTCTGTGTATACGCTGGCTGTTACCGTGGCCATCTCCGGGGTCCGGTTTGCCGCAACCCGCCTGGTGGCGGAAGAACTGGGACTGGGGTGCCACCGGGGAGCCCGGACCGCCATGGTCCGGTGCCTGGGGTATGCCGGTATTTTTGGCTGCGGCGCGGCTTTGCTGCTGTGGATGACTGCACCTGCCCTGGCTGCCCAATGGATCGGAGACCCCCGCTGTGCTCTGGGACTCCGGGTCCTGGCGCTGGGGCTTCCCTGTCTGTCTCTGGGAGCAGCCTTTGGGGGATACTTTACCGCTGTTCAGCGTGTTCTCCGTGCCGCCTCGGCCCAGGCGCTGGAACAGCTGGTACGTATTGCTGTGACCGTAGCCCTTTTGGGTTCTGCGGTTTCCGGTGACCTGGAGTACGCCTGTGCCGCCGTTGCAGCCGGAAGCATGGCTGGAGAGGTATGCTCTCTGGGAGCTCTGTGGTTCCTTTACCTTGTGGACGTCCGGCGCTACAACCGGCCAGGGGCACCCCCCCGGCGGATGACCCGCCGGCTCCTCTCCACCGCCTTGCCGGTGGCTTTTTCCGCTTATGCCCGCACCCTTCTCTCCACCATCCAGCATTTGCTGATCCCCTGGGGACTTCGGAAGTCGGGCGCTTCTTCCCATGGGGCTCTTGCTTCCTACGGCATCATCCACGGGATGGTCTTTCCTCTGGTGTTCTTCCCCGCAGCTCTGCTTACCGCATTGGCGGAGCTGCTGGTACCGGAGCTTACCCGCTGCCAGGTGGCAGGCCGCCGCGACCGGGTGGATCATATGGTGAGCCGGGTCTTTTATCTCGGCCTGCTTTTTTCTTTTGGAACGGCGGGCCTGGTCTGGGGTTTTTCCGGGGAGTTGGGACGGATCGTTTATAACAGCCCCCAGGCTTCCGGATACCTGCGGACGCTGGCTCCGCTGATTCCCGTCATGTATATGGATATGCTTACCGACGGGATGCTCAAGGGACTGGGGCAGCAGATGGCTTCCATGCGGTACAATATCGTGGATTCCCTGTGCAGCGTCATCCTGGTCTTTCTTTTGCTTCCCCGGTTCGCCATTGGGGGGTATCTGTTTACCGTCTGGTTCACCGAAGTCCTGAATTTTGCCCTCAGTGTGGGAAAGCTCCTGCGGGTTTCGGGACTGCGTATTTCCCTGTGGGGAAGCATCCTGCGTCCTGCCGGATGCATTGCTTCCGCCGTCCTGCTTTGCCCGGTTCTGACCCGGTGGGTCAATTTGTCTGTCTCTCTCTCCGGAGGTATTCTGGCCCTGCGGATGGCGCTGGCCCTTGTCCTGTACCTTCTGCTGCTGGTCCTCACCGGCGGACTGACCAGGGAGGATGCCTCCTGGTTCCGGGGCATACTGCCGGGAGAAAGAAAAAGCCGCCCCGCCCCGGCGCACCGGGGGGAACGGCCTTTTTGAAGCAACAGGCTTTGGCTCGATAAAGGGGCCTTTGCCGCATAAATCCGGAATATGCTTCTGCCGGCGGCAGAAGCTACATCAGGGGGGCAAATGCGCTGAGAACAGACCGGGTGATCCGGACATACCAGGGGACCGACCGGCACATCTCCAGAGAGACCGGCTGGCTTACCGCCTGGGTTTTCAGGAAATCCTCCGCCACCTGGGCCACACATCGGGTCTTATACATCCAGGCCCCGCACTCAAAATGGAGGTACAGGCTGCGGTAATCCATATTGATGGTACCCACCACCGCGTATTCGTCATCCACCACAAAGGTCTTGGCGTGGATAAAGCCCGGGGTGTATTCAAAAATTTGTACGCCGCTTTCTACCAGCACCTCATAATAGGCCCTGGTCACGGCATGGACATACCATTTATCTGCCACATGGGGGGTAATGATCCGCACATCCACCCCCGACTTGGCGGCCATGCACAGGGCGGTCACCATCTCGTTGTCAATGATCAGATAGGGGGTGGTGATATGCACATACCGTTTGGCTTTGTTGATGAGGTTGAGATATACCGTTTCACCTGTGGTCTCGTTGTCCAAGGGGCTGTCGGAAAAGGGCTGCACATAGCCGTCGCTTTTAACGCCCCCCGGATTATATACCAGAGGCTTATACCGGGAAAAGTCTTTTTCCCCGCCCTTGAGGTAATCCCACATGGTCAGGAACATGACCGTCAGGTTCCAGACGGCGTCGCCATGGAGAAAAACCGCGGTATCTTTCCAGTGACCGTACTTTTCATAGGCATTGATATACTCGTCCGCCAGATTGATGCCCCCGGTAAAGCCGGAATGCCCGTCGATCACACAAATTTTCCGGTGGTCCCGGTTATTAAGCTGGAGATTGACCACGGGGACAAAGGGATTGAATACCGCGCACCGGATCCCCATGGCCTCCAGCTGGAGGTCATACCGGTAAGGAAGGGTCATAATGCTGCCGAAGTCATCATAAATGACCCGGACATCCACACCCTGAGACGCTTTGCGCCGGAGGATCTCCAGAAGGGTATCCCACATCTGCCCCCCTTCAATGATAAAGTATTCCATAAAAATGTAATGCTCGGCTTTTTCAAGCTCCTGGCACATTTTCTGGAAGGTGATCTCACCGATGGGCAGATATTCCGTTTGGGTATGACGGTGGACCGGGGAAAGGGCATATCGTTCCAGATACCGGGACTGGTTTGCCGCGTCGGGATTTTCTTCCGCCATACGGTCCAGAATGGGGTTGTTGGGAGGAACCTGCGCGGCCGCCTGCTGGCTGATGCACCGCATTTTCCGTTTCTGCCGCGGGCTGAGCCGGCTGCCGCCCAGCAGCAGGTAAAAGGTCACACCAAACACCGGAAGCACCAGCACGGGTATCAGCCAGGCGATTTTATAACTGGGATTGGTGTGGCCGTTGATGATATGCAGCACCACTCCCACGCTGATGACCGCGGAAAACAGATGGAAATAGATAAAATACGGTGCGAAACGCCATAAGATGACTCCAATAAACGCTACCTGCAGCAAAATGGCCAGGCCCACCAGCACCACCCGGTGGAACAGCAGGCCAAATAATTTTTTGATGGTCTTCATGGCTTCCGCCCCCCTGTGAAGTTTTTTATGATCCGGACTGAAATCGTCTGCCGTGCCGCAGCTGCTCGATTCCTGCCCCACGCCTTCCCTAAAAGCAATCCTGCATTCAGACTCTGGACACCAGCGGCTGCCCAAGCCCGTGTACCGCCCTGCCATCCCCTGAAGGGCAATTCATGGCTTCATTATAAATCATTTTTAGATTTTGCTATCCTTTATCATAGCTTTCTTTCCCGGCACCCGGAGGCTGAAATTCTTACAGATATCTCTCCCTGCGGAGCAAAAAGTTTTCGCAACGAACAATTAAGGGAAAGCCGGCCTTTCCCTCAAGGACCGCCTTTCCCCATCCCGTACCGATTCAGCCCGTCTTCCGGAGAAACTTGGGCCGAAACCAGTGGATATACACATACCGGAGATTGGACACCGCAAAATCATATACGCCGAAAAATACATTCCCCAAAGCCAGCAGCACCAGAGCGGAATACCGGCCAAAATCGCCGAAGTCCTCCAGGATCTCGGTAATGCCAAACAGGTTGATGATGACAAAGTAGGCGGCTACCACCGCCACATTGAACTGCAAAAACTTCACCAGGTACTGCAGCGCCTTGGGCCGGATCCGGTCCAGACGGAACTGGAGAATGGGATAGTATCCAAAGAAGAAAACAAACAGCATGGCGGCCTCGGGCCGGGGAACCAGGATCAGGGAAAGAAGGGAGACTGCGGCGTATACCACCACGGCATTTTTGGTCCCGTTCTCCACCACTACCGCAATCAGGACGATCCCCGCCATGGCCGGCAGTGCGTATTCCGCAAAGGGAAGCATGGCGGTCAGAAACATCAGAAGCAGGCACAGGCCGGTAGCCACACCGCCCATGGCCACCTGGGTGCTTTTTCTGGACATAAGGGTCACCGTCCTTCTCTCAGCAGCCGCTGCTCAGGCAGTCGCAGCAGCAGCTGGCACAGTACATGGTGGCGCACAGGTCACAGCAGGACATTCCCATCTGTCCGCCACGGGACGCCTGACCATAGCCCGTCTGCCGCTGGAACATCAGCTGGTTCAGGGCAGCCCGGTACTCCTGGTTGGAGGGGCTCATCTGGCAGGCGGTGTTGAAATATTGCAGGGCAGAATCCAGCCATCCCCTGGAGTAGGCAATGGTCCCCTTGAGAAAATTCCATTCCCCGTCCCGGCGGCTCTGGGGCACACCGTCCAACAGTTCTTCCGCTTCCATAACTCTGCCGTTGTTGATCAGCACCCGGATATCCGAAAACTGGGAGGGCTGGGACCGGTAATAGCTGTTCTGGGAGGACCCACGGCTTCCACCCGCCGCGCGGCGCTGGCGCTGGATCTCATCGTAGGCCTCGTTGATCTCCTTCATCTTTTCGGTGGCCAGATCCGCCAGGGGGTTGTTGACATAGTTGTCCGGGTGGTACTTCCGGGCCAACTGGCGATAGGCGTCCTTGATCTGGTCATCGGTGGCGGTAGGAGGCACCCCCAGTACCTTATAAGGATCCGTCATCATAAATTGCCCCATTCCTTTCCATGTGCCCCCGGGCACAAAATCAGTTTCCCCAAAGTTGCATCCGCTTTCCCGCGCCGGGTCAGGGAATCGCCGGGGAGGAGGTTCTTCCCCGACGCCGCTGGGCCGGAGGCAGCCGCAGCTCATCGGCTGTCTGCCGCAGGCCCAAAAAAAGAATATTGTCCAACACCGGGCCAAAGCGCCGGATATCCAGCAGTTCGTAGGCTTTGGACGCCTCGGCGATGGTCAGGTAAAGGGAGCCGGCGGCGTTGTCCCGCAGCTCCCCGCTTTCCTCTCCGGCCGCCGTCAAAAAGGGATTGTAGCATCCGCTCTTGCGGTCCCGCTCCAAATCGTCCAGGGCATCCGCCAGATAGACATATCGTCCCAGCATCATCCCCAGCCGCTGCAGCACCCGGCGCTGTCCCGGATCATGGGCCAGCCGCTCCAGCACTGCCGAAAGAATGTCCGCTGTGGGCTGGCAGGCTTCATCCAGACCCGCACCCCTTTGCTCCAGGGCAGACTGCCGTTCCATGGCCTGTGCCATGATCCCGCTCAGTTCCGGCTGCCGTGCCGCCGCCTTCCGGTAACCCCGGCGGGCCAGCAGCAGTCCCATCCTTGCCCGGAGGCCTTTCCAGAAGCCGCTGTCCGCCACATCGTCCCGCAGCTTGTGCCAGAGCATCAAGACTGCTACATCGCAGGCATAAGCCAAGGCTTCTCCGCCTTCCACGGCAGGCGCCTTCTTGAGCGGGTTAAAGGTACACCGCCGTCTGCCGATTGCCGGGGATTCTTCCCTCATGGCCATATCCAGCATGGCCAGAAAAGTAAAATCATAGCTGAGGGTAAAGCGCGCCGCCATACCAAAACGGCGGCCCAGCTCCCGGCACAGGCCGCAGTAAACCGCTTTATAGGCCTCCAGCTCACAGACCCTCAATTGGGGGGTACAGGTCCTGATATATCCAAACAACGGCATGTCCCTCATTTCCCCCGCAAAACGGGTCCTGTACAGGGTTTATACGCAATATTTTACACCACCGCCCCTGGAAAAGTATTAATATTTTGTGAACAACCCTGCTGTTTGGCGAAAGTTTGCGGTTTAGCCGTTTTTTTGTTGCGGACTGTTTACAATCCTACTGCTTTTTATTATAATTAGCCTGTTGTGCCTGGTGAGGCAGATTCTCGCGGCAAAGGCTGCCGCTGATTTCTGGAGGGATTTTTTTGACGCTCGCTACCCTGTTTGTACTGGCTGTGGGCCTTTCCATGGACGCCTTTGCGGTTTCCATCAGCAACGGGATCTGTTACCGCTCCTATTCCCGCCCTCAAATGCTGGCCACCGCCCTCTTTTTCGGCGGTTTCCAGGGTTTGATGCCGGTACTGGGGTTTATCGCCGGCTCCGCTATCAGCGGGCTGATCCAAAGCGTGGATCACATCGTGGCCCTGGTGCTGCTGGGCTATCTGGGCGGCAGCATGATCCGGGGCGCCATTGCGGAAATGCGGGACCCGGAGCAATCCTGCTCCACCGCCGTCTTTTCCTACCGGCAGCTGGCCCTCCAGGCTGTGGCCACCAGCATCGACGCCCTGGCTGTGGGCATCTCGCTGGCCGCCCTTAAGGTGGATATCGTGCCCGCGGCAGCGTTCATTTCCATCATCACCTTCTCGCTGACCCTGGTGGGGGTGTCGGTGGGCAAGCGGGCCGGGGTTCTTCTCAAAAACCGTGCGGAGCTTTTTGGCGGAGCCATTCTGGTGCTCATCGGCCTCAAAATCTTTGTGGAGCACACTTTTGGAGGCTGATTTCAGCATCCTTCTGTATTTTTCCGTAATCTGTTGTGAAAAATGCACATTGTTCCCCGGCGTGTTTTGCGCTATGATTAATAGGAAAGTCGAAGAGAGGCTTTGCGTCTCTCTTTTCCTTTTGGCAAAAGTGTTTTAGTGGTTTAAACCGCAAAATATCTGACGGCAATATCTCGGCGCCGCAGGCTGAGTACCCGACCTTTACCCGGAACCGGCGGCGCCCGAAGGAATGGGAGGAAAAAACGTGGGATTCTTCTGCAAAGATATTGAAACCATGCCCCGCAAGGAGATCGAAACCCTCCAGCTGGAGCGGCTCAAATGGGTGGCGGCTCACTGCTACCGGAATGTGGAATTTTACCACCGCCGCTTTGATGAGGCGGGCTTTGATCCCGACAGGATCCGGACCCTCTCGGACATCCGGTATCTTCCCTTCACCACCAAGGAGCACATCCGGGATCACTACCCCACCGGCCTCTTTGCTGTTCCCCGGCGGGAAGTGGTGCGCATCCATGCGTCATCCGGCACCACCGGCAAGCCCACTGTGGTGGGGTACACCAAAAAGGATCTGGACACCTGGTCGGAGCTGGTAGCCCGGATCTGTGCCGCGGCGGGAGCCACCGACGAAGATGTGGCTCAGATCTGCTTCGGCTACGGTCTCTTTACCGGCGCTCTGGGGCTGCATTACGGACTGGAGCGTCTGGGGGCCATGGTGATCCCCACCTCCACCGGCAACACCGAAAAACAGCTGATGCTGATGAAAGATCTTGGTACCACCACGGTCATCTCCACCCCCTCCTACTGCCTGTACATGGCAGAGGCGGCCCGGGAACTGGGCTACCGGAAGGAAGACTTCCAGCTGCGCCTGGGCCTGCTGGGTTCTGAAGGCTGCACCCCCGAGATGCGCCAGAAAATTGAAGAAGCCTGGGGACTGTTCGCCACCGACAACTACGGCATGAGCGAGCTGATGGGCCCCGGCGTCTCAGGAGAATGTGAGGAGCGGGACGGCCTCCACTTTGCCGAGGATCATTTCCTCTGGGAGGTAATCGGGCCCGACGGCAGCGTGCTGGAGCCTGGAGAGACCGGAGAACTGGTCATTACCACCCTGACCAAGGAGGCCTTCCCTCTGCTTCGGTACCGCACCAAGGATATCACCCGGGTCAATACAGAGCCCTGCCGCTGCGGCCGGACCCACGCCCGGATGGACAAGGTCATGGGCCGCACCGACGATATGCTGAAGATCCGGGGCGTCAACGTATTCCCCTCCCAGATCGAAAGCGTCATTATGAATATCTCCCAAATCGGCGGCCACTACCAGCTGATTATCCGGCGGGAGGGGTATTCCGATACTCTGGAGGTACGGGTGGAGCTGGTGGACGGCTCGCTGCTGGAAAAATACAGCGAGCTGGAAAAGCTCACCGGCCTGGTCCGGCATCAGCTGCGGACGGTTTTGGGGCTGGACTGCCGGGTCAGTCTCTGCGAGCCCAAAAGCCTGGAACGCACCGCCGGCAAGGCCAAGCGGATCGTGGACCTGCGAAAAGAGGGCAAATAAGTTTTCTCCTGTCCCTTTTTGTGCTATACTGAAAAATAAAATCTTTTACCATGGAAAAATCCATCAATAAGGAACGTGAGCCAATGAAAGAGTTGATGTTGGGCAATCAGGCTGTGGCCCGGGGTCTCTATGAGGCCGGGTGCCGCCTGGTGTCCAGTTACCCCGGCACTCCCAGCACCGAAATTACCGAGTTTGCCAGCACCTATCCCGAGATCTATACCGAGTGGGCCACCAACGAAAAGGTCGCCTACGAGGTGGCCATGGGCGGCGCCATCGGCGGCGGCCGCAGCTTCTGCGCCATGAAGCATGTGGGCCTGAATGTGGCGGCCGACCCCCTCTTTACCACCTCCTACACCGGTGTCAACGGCGGCATGGTGGTGGCGGTGGCCGATGACCAGGGAATGCACTCCTCCCAGAACGAACAGGATTCCCGGCATTATGCCGTGGCAGCCAAGCTGCCCATGGTGGAACCCTCCGATTCCCAGGAATGCCTGGATTTTGTCAAGGAAGCCTTCCGCATCTCGGAGGAATTCGACACCCCTGCCATGCTCCGGCTGTCCACCCGGGTGTCCCACTCCCAGAGCATCGTTACCCTGTCCGACCGGGAGGAAATTCCCCTTCGGGACTACGCCAAGAATCCGGCCAAGTATGTGATGATGCCCGCCAACGCCCAGAAGCGCCATGTAGTGGTAGAGGAACGGACCCGCCGCCTGCAGGAGTTTGCTGAGACCACCCCCCTGAACCGGGTGGAACCCGGCTCTGACCGGCGGATCGGCATTATCACAGCCGGTATCTGCTACCAGTATGTCCGGGAGGCCATGCCCGACGCTCCCGTCCTCAAGCTGGGCCTGCTCAATCCCCTGCCTGAGAAGCTGATCCGTGACTTTGCCGGGACGGTGGACCAGGTGGTGGTGGTGGAGGAACTGGACCCTGTCATCCAGAACCACTGCGCCGCCATCGGCGTCAAGGTCACCGGAAAAGAGCATTTCGGCTATATCGGAGAGATCAGCCAGCAGCTGATCCGCACCAAACTTCTGGGCCAGGAGCCGCCCAAGGGCTGCGCATATCCCGAAGCCGTCCCTGTGCGTCCTCCCGTCCTCTGCCCCGGCTGCCCGCACCGCGGCGTTTTCTACACGCTCCATAAGCTGGGCGTTACCGTTTTTGGCGACATCGGCTGCTATACCCTGGGCGCTCTGCCCCCCCTGTCCGCCATGGATACCACCCTCTGCATGGGCGCTTCCATCTCCGGGCTCCACGGCTTCAACAAGATCCGGGGTGCCGAATCCGCCCGCAGCTCCGTGGCAGTCATCGGTGACTCCACCTTTGCCCACAGCGGCATCACCGGTCTGGTGGATATGGTCTATAACAAGGGCTTTTCCACCGTGGTCATTCTGGACAATTCCATTACCGGTATGACCGGGCATCAGCAGAACCCCACCACCGGTTACGATATCCATAACACTGCCGCTCCTCAGCTTTCTCTGGAGAAGCTTTGTGAGGCGGTGGGCGTCTCCCATGTGACAGTGGCCGACGCAGGGGATCTCAAGGCTCTTTCCGCCGCCATCAAAGAGGCCCTTGCCTTCCAGGGACCGGCGGTGGTCATTGCCCGCAAACCCTGCGCGCTGCTCAAGACCGTCCGGCGCAAGCCCGCCCTGCGGGTGGATCCCGACGGCTGCATCGGCTGCAAGGCCTGCATGGGCATCGGCTGTCCCGCCATCACCTTTAACGGCAAAGCCGCCATTGACCCCACCCTCTGCGTAGGATGCGACCTTTGCGCCGGGCTCTGCCCCAAACACGCTATCAAGGAGGCTGCCGCCCATGAATAACACCAAAAGCATCATGATCGTCGGCGTAGGCGGTCAGGGTTCGCTGCTGGCCAGCAAGCTCCTGGGCTCACTGCTGGTGAGCCAGGGGCTGGACGTCAAGGTATCGGAGGTCCACGGCATGGCCCAGCGGGGCGGCTCAGTGGTCACCTACGTCCGGTATGGCGATCAAGTGTCCTCTCCCATCATCCAGCAGGGAGAGGCGGATTATCTTATTTCCTTTGAGCTGTGCGAGGCAGCCCGGTGGAGCGCCTTTCTTAAAGAGGACGGCGTGCTGATTGCCAACACCCAGCAGATCATGCCCATGCCGGTAATCACCGGCGCGGCCCAGTACCCCCAGGGCCTGGAGGAAACGCTTCGGTCCGTCTGCAAAAATGCCTGGATCGTGGACGCCCTGACTCCCGCGGAGGAGGCCGGCAGCCCCAAAGCGGTGAACGTGGTGCTGATGGGGCTCCTTTCCCGGATGCTGGGAATTCCTGAGGAGGCGTGGGAGAAGGCCATGGAGGCCTGCATCAAGCCGGCTCTTCTGCCCCTGAACCAGAAGGCATTCCAAAGCGGACGGGCTCTTTTCGGCCCGGACCGGGCGTGACTCCCATACCCACTGGAGGTAGATGTGTTATGAGCAGACCCTATTATAATCCCATTGAGGTGGCGCCGGTAGCGGAAATCAAGGCTTTGCAGACCGCCCGGCTCATCCATGCCGTCCACCATGTTTGGGACTATGTTCCCTACTACCGGGCCCGGATGGAGGAAGCCGGGGTTTCCCCGGAAGATATCCAGACGCTGGACGATTTAAAGAAGCTTCCCTTTACTTATAAACAAGACTTGCGGGATACCTACCCTTACGGCCTGTTCGCCGTTCCCATGGAGGATGTGGTGGAACTCCACGCCTCCTCCGGTACCACCGGCAAGCAGATCGTGGTGGGCTATACCGAGCATGATATCCAGATCTGGGGGGATGTGGCCGCCCGGGCCATTGTGGCCGCGGGGGGCGATGTCCATTCCAAGGTCCATGTGTCCTACGGGTATGGCCTCTTTACCGGCGGCCTGGGCCTCCACTATGGCGCAAAGACCCTGGGCGCGGTGGCCATTCCTGTTTCCTCCGGCAACACCAAGCGGCAGATCCAGATCCTGCAGGATTTCGGCAGTGATATTCTCTGCTGTACCCCCTCCTATGCCACCTATATTGGCGAGACCCTGCGGGAAATGGGCATCCGCCCGGATGAAATCAAACTAAGCGCCGGCATCTTTGGCGCAGAGCCCTGGACCGAGGACTCCCGTCAGGAGATCCAGCGTCTGCTGGGCATCAAGGCTTATGATATTTATGGCCTGACGGAGATCATGGGTCCCGGCGTTGCTTATGAGTGCGCCGAGCAAACCGGCATGCACGTCTGCGAAGATCATTTTATTCCCGAGATCATCAACCCGGACACCGGCGAGGTCCTCCCCGAGGGAGAAAGCGGCGAACTGGTATTCTCCTGCATCACCAAGGAAGCCTTCCCCCTGCTTCGGTACCGCACCCGGGACATTGCCACCCTGACCCGGACAAAGTGCTCCTGCGGACGCACCCTCATCAAGATGAGCAAGCCCCGGGGCCGTACGGACGACATGCTCATCATCCGGGGCGTCAATGTCTTCCCCTCCCAGGTGGAGAGCGTCCTCTTCCAATGCGGGCAGACTTCTCCCCATTACCTGCTCATCGTGGACCGGGTCAACAATTCCGACACTCTGGAAATCATGGTGGAAATGAGCCCCGACTTCCAGTTTGACGCCGTGCGCCTGGTGGAGCAGAAGCAGCAGGAGATCGCCGCCGCTATCCAGTCCACTCTGGGAATCTCCGCCAAGATCAGCCTCGTTTCGCCCAAGACCATTGAACGCAGCGAAGGAAAGAGCAAGCGGGTCATTGACAAGCGGCAGCTGTACAAGTAAACTAAAAGCAAAGGGAATAACAGGGAGGGAACTAAACATGACCGTCAACCAGTTATCCGTATTTGTAGAAAACAAACCGGGCAGGCTTTCCGAGATCACCTCCATCCTCCAGCAGCAGGAGGTGGATATCCGCGCCCTGTCAGTGGCAGACACCACCCACTTCGGCATCCTGCGCCTGATTGTGGATAAGCCCGCACAGGCCGAAAGCGCCCTGAAAAGCGCCGGCTTTACCGTTTCCCTGACCCAGGTGATTGCCATCGGCGTCAGCGACCGTCCGGGCGGCCTGGCGGAAGCCATGGCTGTCCTCAGCGGCGGCGGCATCAGCGTGGAGTATATGTACGCCTTTATCAGCCGGGAAGAAAAGACAGCTTACGTCATTCTTCGGGTGGACAATATTGAAAAGGCGGTGGAGCTGATCCAGGCCAACGGGATTCCGCTTCTTACCGAAACGGAGATCATTCACGGAAAATAACCATCCAAAAAGCGCCTCTCCCATACAGGGGCGCTTTTTTTTATTGTTTATATTTCAAAACAGCTCCTATATACGGCCAGCCTGACACAGGATATGTCTTTCAGCGCCGCCGGTATTCTGCCCACCCTTCCAAGACCGCTATTCATATCACGTTCTTTGGACGTGGTTCTGTGGAGCAGAAAATTATAGCGACTTCGGGCAAAGCACCCGGTAAAATGATTCCTATCAAGATCAAAGAAGGGGGAGCAGCCGGCAGCAAACTGGCATCAGCGCAGTTTTCCGCTGCGACAGCGGCAGTGTATTGGCTGGCTGCGGCAAGCTGCGTAAGCAAAACCAATTTCCCCATGTCCCGGAAGGGGGCACGGCAAAGTGCCCTGTCAATCTCTCCCAAGCCTTCGAAGCAGCCGATGGCTGGTGCGGGATCCATCCGAAACCCCCGTACCATACTGTTGGGAGGAATCGGAAGGCCCTGGCTTCAGGAAGCAGGCATGAGAAAGGTAAAAGGCCTGTTTTCCCCTAAAGCGTTGGACGGGGCACACAACCCTTTATGAACCCAAGGGCAAGGAACGCAGAGTACAATTTGGGGCGGGCTTTTAAGAGCCGTGTTTCTGCCAGGCCCTTACAGGACTTCTCTCCACTCCGTTTCGCCAAAGGTCTGGTCACCTGCTTCCAAGCATCGGCTATTGGGAAAGCGCCCCAAGTCAAAGAGTATAAATTCAATGAGCATTCTTCCTCTAAAACCAGCGAATCATCCAAAAAGCACTTTTCCCCGTTGACTTCCTGAAGCGGTGGAGCTATAATGCGTACTATACAAACAAAGACTGTGAAGAGAAGAGTAGAGGCGGACCCGCCTTACAGAGAGCTCCGGCAGCTGAAAAGGAGCAGGTCAGGGGAACCTTGAAGATGGTCTCGGAGTTGCGCACCGAGGGCGGCGACGCCTTAGGCTGCGACGGGTCTCGCCCGTTAACGCGATAGGGTATCTGATGCGTACCCGAAGAGGTCCACTGCCGTGAGGCGTGGATGAATTAAGGTGGTAACACGAAGCTGCGGCTCTCGTCCTTATACAGGGACGGGAGCCTTTTTATTTGTCCCGGACAGTACAGGAGGTCAGGCAAAAATCATGATCGAGATCAATCACTTAACCAAGGAGTTTGTCAATACCGATGGCACCATCCTAAAGGTGCTGGATGACATCAGCTTCCAAATCGGCCAGGGAGACGTTTATGGGATCATTGGTATGAGTGGGGCGGGAAAGTCCACCATGCTGCGGCTCATTGGCCTGCTGGATACCCCCACTTCGGGCAGCATTTCCATCCGGGGTAAGGACCTGGCTTCCCTTACCGGCAAGGACAAAATCGCCTACTACAAGACGGTGGGAACGGTTTTTCAGGGCTATAACCTGCTGATGCAGAAAACTGTCTCGGAGAACGTTGCGTTCCCTCTCAAGCTTTCCCGGTACGACAAAGGCGAGGTGGCAGAGCGGGTCGCAGAACTGCTGAAGCTGGTAGGCCTGTCCGAAAAGGCCCGGGCCTATCCCTCCCAGCTTTCCGGCGGCCAAAAGCAGCGGGTAGCGATCGCCCGGGCGCTGGCCACCCGTCCCCAGCTTCTCCTTTGTGACGAGCCCACCTCCGCTCTGGACAGCCTTACCACCGACTCCATCCTCTCTCTGCTGGCAGATATCAACCGCACCCTGGGAGTGACCATTGTCATCATCACCCACGAAATTGATGTGGTGCGGAAAATCTGCAACAAAGTGGCGGTACTGGAGGGCGGGCATCTGGTAGATAACGGCACCATCCAGGATGTCCTTACCCATCAGAACCATGAAATCACCAAAAACTTTTTCCGAAAGGGGGAAAACTGAGCCATGGCTGCATTTTTTGCTCAATATGGTGGCCTTCTGCTGGAAGCTACCCGGGATACCCTCTTTATGGTGGTCCTTTCCGTTCTGTTCAGCTATCTTCTGGGAATCCCGCTGGGCGTTCTGGCCACTATTTCCCAGCCGGATTCCATCGCGCCCTGCAAACCTGTCTATACAGCTTTGGACTGGATCATCAATATTACCCGCTCCATCCCCTTTATCATTCTGATCATCGCCCTTTTCCCCTTTACCCGCTGGCTGGTGGGCTCTTCCATCGGTCCCAAGGGAGCCATCGTGCCCCTGGTGGTGGGAGCCACCCCATTTGTAGCCCGTCTGGTCCAGGGTTCCCTGAATGAACTGGACAAAGGTGTGGTGGAAAGTGCCCGGGCCATGGGCGCCACCAATTTCCAGATCGTTACCCGGGTGCTTCTGCCTGAAGCTCTGCCTTCCCTGCTGCGGGGCATGGCTGTATCCACCATCACGCTGGTGGGATATACCGCCATTGCCGGCGCTGTGGGCGCGGGAGGGCTGGGAGATGTGGCTATCCGTTACGGCCATCACCGTTTCCAGCCTGATGTGATGTATGTCACGCTGGTGGTGATCGTTCTGCTGGTCCAGGTTATCCAGCTTGGCTTTGATATTCTGGTAAAAAAGCTGGACAAAAACAGATAATGGTTGGCCGGTGTTCAGGCAGATGGCAAACGGCACATTTTTTACTCTTCTGCTCCCATAAAACGGCATCCTCTTTTCTCTTATATTTTTCGCCCCAGGCGAAAAAACCTTCCTTTGCCTGAAAAATGTCCCTCTTGTGCACGGACGGATATTTTCAAGGAATTGATATCGCATCGTTAAACCCATTTAATTTGTTATGATGAATCAGGAGGAAATCAGATGAAACGCTTCTTTACTCTGGCCGCGGCTCTGGCCCTGGTCCTTTCCCTGGCGGGATGCGCTACCCAGCCCGCCTCTTCTCCCGCTTCCGAAAGCTCTTCGGACTCCGTCGCTTCTTCTCAGGAGGAATCCGTGGTCCTGAAGGTGGGCGCATCCCCTGCCCCCCATGCGGAAATCCTGGAGTCGGTGAAGGAAACCCTGGCTGCCCAGGGCATCACCCTGGAAATCACAGAGTTTACCGACTATGTGCTGCCCAACAACGCGGTATATGACGGCAGCCTGGACGCCAACTACTTCCAGCATCAGCCTTATCTCACCACCTTTAATGAAAGCAACGGTACCGATCTGGTGAGCGCCGGCTCCATCCATTTTGAACCTCTGGGCATTTATCCCGGCAAGACCGCCTCGCTGGATGCTCTGGCAGACGGAGCTCAGATCGCGGTCCCCAATGATCCCACCAACGAGGCCCGGGCCCTGAATCTGTTGGCCGCCAACGGTATCATCACCCTGAAAGAGGGCGTGGGACTTTCCGCCACTCCTCTGGATATTGTGGAAAACCCCAAAAACATCAAAATCGTGGAACTGGAGGCTGTTCAGGTCCCCAACGCCCTGGCGGATGTGGATCTGGCGGTAATCAACGGCAACTATGCTGTTCCCGCGGGTATTATTGATACTGTGCTGGTCACTGAGGATCCCGCTTCCGAAGCGGCCCAGGAATTTGCCAACATTGTGGCTGTCCGTCCCGACAAAGCCGAGGATCCCGCGATTGCCGCTCTGGTAGAGGCTCTTACCAGCGAGGAGACCCGCGCTTTTATCAGCGAGAAGTACGGAGCTGCCGTGATCCCGGTCTTTTAAGCTTACAGCCCGTAAAACGCCGCCTGACGTTTGAGGGGCGCCTCCGCTGCCAGAAAATTTCTCTGCGGAAACGGGTTTGAGTGGTGCGGCATGCAGTATCCTTGCCACGCGTTCTCACCCAAAACATGGCCCCTCCCCCCGGTACAAAAAGCTGCCGCAAAATCGATGTCTGAAAAATGCCAGAGCCCCCGGCTTAGCCGGGGGCTCTGTGCAAGTTCTGTAAGGATTTTATTCCGGCAGGGCCTGTGAACTGCTCAAAGTCTGCCGGTCACAGCCCTGGTTCCCCTGTAAAGGAGCATTCTGCCCCTGGCAAATGCTGCACTTTGGGGTAACGGTTCGGTTACTGGCTTTATCCTTGGCCCATGTTTGAAGGGAAAGCTTTTTCTGCGCCTCTGCTTAAGCAAGGATTGTTTCCCACTAAAACCAATATCCTAAAAAATGGCGCCCTGTTCCGGCCATTTCTGCTGAAACAGGGACGCCTGCTTTCTATTTCTTTAAAAGTAGCCTGATAAAAGCCTTTGTCATATGCTGATTTTGGCAGCGGCCCTGGCCTAACAGCGGCAGAGCAGAAAATTGAGCACCTCAAAGCAGCTTTGTTGAATCAGTCTTTCCGGGAATCTTCCCCCAAAGCAAAGACTTCCGATGGAAAAACATCCAAATACAGGAGCTGGCCCAAGGCAATTCCCAAGATGCAAGGGGCTTCCCTGTCCCATTCACTCTGGGCCTCAGATCATTTCTTCCTTTGCACCCGGACCTCTTACCCTGAACCCTCATCCTTGTAATAAATCGTCCGTTTTCTGAAACTGGCTAACCGGGATTTTTCCTGCCGCATGTGGTCTTTCTTCTCTCAGGCACCTTCTCCCGCGAGGCAATCAGCAGCCCATGGGCGGAGTAAGGGGGATCAGTCAAATTCCCGGTATAAAGCGATCACTTTCCCCAAAATGGAAACCTCATCGGCATATATTGGCTCCAGCGCATCATTTTCCGGCTGAAGGCGGTAACGTCCGTCCTCTTTGTAAAACCGCTTGACCGTGGCCTCATCCTCCAGCAGCGCCACAACGATCTCCCCATTTTCGGCAGTGGGGGTACGGCGGACAATGATAATATCCCCGTCCAGGATACCGGCGTTGATCATACTGTCGCCCCGGACGTGGAGAGCAAACAGCTGGCTGTCCCCGGCACAGCGGGTACGATAAGGAATATAGTCCTCCACCTGCTCTACCGCCAGAATAGGCTGGCCCGCCGTAACGGTGCCCAACAGCGGCACCCGCAGGCTGCGTGCACCGTGATCCCGGGGCAGGCGGATTGCCCGGTTCAGTTTATCGCCCTTTTCGATCAGGCCGTTTTCCTGCAATTCCGTCAAATACTTATGGGCGGTGGATGTGGACTTAATATTCAGCTGGCTGCAGATCTCCCGCACCGAGGGGGGGAATCCTTCTTCGATCCTTTGGCGGACGTATTCCAGGACCAGCTGGGCCTTGGGGCTGATATCAGGCATACGGTACCTCCTTATCTGCGGGGCCCGGCGAAAGCCCCGAATGCTCCGGCGGGAAAATCTACCGAAAACCGCCGCATTTTTCTGCAAATAGTATAGCACACTTTCTTCCAAAATGCAAACATATGTTTTTTACAAAAGGTTATTTGATTGTTCATAGGGCCTTAACAACTGAAATCAGGCCCCGGGATATAATATGAGTGTACTTAGGAAACACACATCCAACAAGTACAAATACTACCCTCCTCAAAAAACACACACCTCAACAGTAAAGCGGCGTAGCTCAAATCCGGGCAGCGCCGCTTTGCTGTTATTTCTGCTTTCTGCGCAGCCCGCATCGAATATACTTTCCGGCACGAAGATTTCTTTTTCCGGCAAAGGATGCACGACGGAAATTTTCTAATGAAGAGCTGATTTTTTCTTTAAATGCGGCAAAAATGTGTGGGCTCCGGCAGGTTTCTTCTCTGCTCTCCGGCAACGATTTTCCTATGGAAAAGTTTCCCGTTATCCATTTTATTTTCTACAAGGGCTTCCTGCTCATCTCATGAAACGATCCGGACCTTTTCACAGGCAACCCTGCACAGCCCATGAAAAAAATCCTCCAAATCCTAAAAAATCCGCCCAAGATATCTATTTCCTTCTCCTCTATTTCCTTCTCCACTTCTCCCGGCATCCCGCTTGCCTGTTCTGTTTTCCCCAACCATCTGCCGGGCCTGCCAGGTCCGGCTGCTTTTTGGTTTGCATCCCCCATCTGTCCATCCAGACGTTCCGGGCCATCCGGAAGCGTGGAGAACCTCCCTGATATCAGCCCTGCCGGGGTTTTCTCCCCCTTGCGGCAGCCTCCAGCTGCTGCCGGTAGGCCTGGAGGCGTCGGGCCATGGGTTCCGCGATCTCTCTCGCCTCCAGCAAGGCCCCAAATTCGGCCAGTGTGACCCAGCGTGCCTCACAGGTTTCTTCCCGCTGCAAAACGAGATGGCTCCGGGGAATATCCCGCACCAGCAGATAGGTATCAAAGGCGGCCTGCGCCCCCCACTGAGTCCCCATCAGGGTAAGCTCTTCCGGCCGGGCAATGATCCCCGTCTCCTCCCGCAGTTCCCGCAGAATCGCCGTGAGACTCTCTTCTCCCGCCAGAGCGGAACCCGCCGTACATTCCCAGTAGCCCGGCCACGATTCCTTCTGGGGGCTGCGCCGCGTCAGCAGAACATGTCCGTGCCCATCCACCGTCCAGACCTCTACCACCAGATGATAGGTCCCCTGCGGCAAACTGGGTCCCCGGGGAAAAGTCCTTCCTAACGGACGGCGCTGCCGGTCAAATAAATCCCACCGTTCCTTCTCCATCTTTCAAAACCCTTTCTGTTTCAGATCCTCCACCATGCGGATATAGGCTTCCACCACATCAAAGCCCTTATAATCCTCCCGCTGAAGATCGATCATGTCTCCATGGGAGATACCCCGGCAGCGTTTATTGGAAAAAACGCCCCGAAACGTTCCCCAACGGGCAGATTCCACGCATACCAGTCCATCATTGGGCTGCCCACCGGAAGCATGGCGCAAAATTGCGTAAGGGATGCTCAGGATCCAGTTGCTGAACATATTTTTCATGACGCTGGTGTAGCTTTGGTAATAGACCCCGGGATCGTCCGGTACATCCTGATTGAAAACAGCGGCATATGCCGGTGAAAGCTGCCGTGCCGCAGCGCCGCTGTCGGGATTCTGATCCCCAACCCGGCGGAACACCCGGTCAATAAAGCCTGTGATCCGGCGGTAGATCCCCGGGGGAAGCCGGTCTATGACCTCCAGCAGCTGGGACCCCTGGTGCGGGGTGGAAACCGTGGTCAGTGAGGCCACACGATCCCCCATCTGCATGGCCGTAATCAAATACCGTGCGTCCAGGCCGCCCTTGGAATGGGCAATGATATTGACCTTTTGACAGTTTTCTTTTTCCAGGATCTCCAGGATAGCGGCACGGATGGCTCGGGCATTGTCTTCGATGGTTCCCCAAGCCTCCTGATGGCCGTAATAGATCCGGGCTCCGTTGCGCTGCAAAGCCCGGGGGATACGTCCCCAATAATTGAAATACCGCAGATCCCGGAAGCCCACCCCATGAACCAGCACCAGCGGATACCGGGTGGCACACACCTGGGTCTCGGCCCGCTGGGCCTCAGCCGCAACCTTGCAGCACTGATGATCGTATTCATCGCCGGCTGCCCGGTAAAGCAGCCACATCAGGAACAGATTGACCAGCGGAATCCACAGATTCAAAACAATGAGCAGGCGGCGGACCAGTCCCAGACGACGGCAGGTACACAGGATCCGGATCGCTCCGGCCAGGATGATGGAACCTGCAATGCCCGCCGACAAAAGGGTGTCGGCCAGCAGCCAGCCCGCCCATTCTTCCCCGGCTTCCAGCAGGGGGAGCAGAACAAACGGAAGATACAGCGTCAACTGCAGGATCAGCGCCCACATGCCTGCCCGAAGGATGATCTGCCCCTGCCGCAGGATCCGCACCCGCAGCTGAGGACAGTCGCACCGGCGCGCGGGGAAAAGCATCAGCCTTGCATAAGCAAGGCAAAGTCCCCCGGCGGTAAGGAAAATTCCACCCAGACGAAGAGGCTCCGGGATGTCCAGGAAAAAAAGGGCCCGGAGCCACACCAGAATGTGAGGACCTGACAGCAGCAGCGGCCCCAGGAACCACCATCGCATTAGATCCAAAATTTTGCAGGCGTCCAGCAGCGCCAGAATGGCTGTCCCGATCCCCAAGAAGAGCCATAGCCACAGCATTCCGGATCCCTCCAATAAAATATCCCTGAATTTTTCCGGCTTGTGCCGGTCTTGCAGGCCATTGCGGCCCACACTCTCAAAATTGCCCCCTGTTTCGGGCAAAAGCCGCCTCCGCAGGCCTCAGGCGGCCTTTATGATGCTTCCATTATACCACCTTCCCGGGCGATGAAAAGTGCCCGGAGAAAAAATTGCCCAGGGGGTTGACAATGTCTCTCCATTGTGGTTTAATAGGCTAAACCGATGATGCGGAGATAACACCACAAACCGAGCGTACAGAGAGTCGGCGCTGCTGAGAGTCCGGCGGCAAACGGGGTGGGCAAATGGACCGCAGAGGGCGGGGCGGAAAGGCGCGGCCGAGTATGTCCCGACGGAAGGCATCCGTTACCAGAGCCGGGAATGTGTTGGCATTCCGCAGAGTGGCCGCTTTACAGCGGCAATCAAGGTGGCACCGCAGATGCTTGCATCTGTCCTTGTTTCAAGACAGGGACAGGTGCTTTTTTTGTTGTTTCCCAGGCACCGCGGCGTACCCGGCACCCGATCACGCCACTCCAACAGGCGGCGCAAACCATCTGACAAAATAAGCGAGGTAATGTATGATGAAAAAGTTTGTCGCCCTGATGATGTCCCTGATGATGATCCTGGCCGCCGGCTGCGGCGCCGCTCCCTCCGGCTCCTCCGCATCCCCCTCTTCTTCCCTGGGGGATGCCGCTCCCACGGGCGAAAAGCTGCGGGTGGGGGTCGTGCAGTTTATGGAGCACCCCTCTCTGGACCAGATCCGGGAAGCCTGCCTGGCCCAGTTGGAAGCCCGGGGCTACGGCGCCGACGCGGTGGAGTTTGACTACCAGAACGGCTCCGGTGATTTTGCCAATCTTACCGCTATCTCCCAGAAATTTGCGGGCGACGGATGCGATATGATCATTGCCATCGCCACGCCCGCCGCTCAGGCCGCCGCCGCTGTCACCTCCGAGATCCCCATCGTCTTTGCGGCGGTTACCGACCCTGTGGACGCCGGCCTGGTTTCTGATCCTCAAAAGCCCGACCGCAATCTTACCGGGACCTCTGACGCCATCCCCGTGGATGCCATCTTCCAGCTGGCCGCTGAGATGACCCCCGACGTCAAATCCTTCGGCTTCCTTTACAATGCCGGCGAAGCCAACTCCCTGTCTGTGATCCGTCAGGCCAAGGAGTATTGCGACCAGAACTCCATCCCTTACACCGAGGCCACCGTTACCAACAGCAGTGAAGTCCAGCAGTCGGCGCTGAAGCTTCTGGGAGAAGCGGACGCTATCTACGTCCCCATCGACAACACCGTGGCTTCCGCCATGCCCACTCTGGGCAGCCTCTGTGTGGAAAACGGCAAGCCCTGCTACGTTTCTGCTGATTCCATGGTTTTGGACGGCGGCTTGGCGTCGGTGGGCGTCAACTATGACGATCTGGGCAAGCAGACTGCCGACATGGCGGCGGACATTCTGGATGGCGCTTCAGTAGCGGAAACGCCTGTCCGTGTTCTGGAGCAGTTCAACCAGGTGGTCAATGAGGAAGTTGCCGCCGCTTTGGGCATCCAGAAATAATTTTCTCCGGCTTATCTCCATGCTGCCCGGCGGCGGAGGTTTTTCCGCCCCGGCAGCATGCCAACATTTTTCCGGGAGGTCCTGTTATGGATCAGGCAGTTTTTATCATTCTTGTGGGGGCCGTGGAACAGGGGCTGGTGTACTCACTCATGGCCCTGGGGCTTTTTACCTCTTACCGCGTTCTGGGGCTGGCCGACCTGACGGTGGACGGCAGCTTTACCACCGGATGCGCCGTCTCCGGGGTGCTCACCGCAGCGGGCCATCCTCTCCTTGGCCTGCTGATGGCCATTCCCGCAGGTGCTGCGGCCGGCCTTATCACTTCCCTGCTGCAAACCAAGCTGAAGGTCCAGTCGATTCTGGCGGGCATCCTGACCATGACCTTCCTGTATTCCGTCAATCTGCGGATCATGGGCGGCAAGTCCAATGTGGCGCTTCTGGGCAAGCCCACCGTGTTTTCCCTTTTTCCCGCCCTGCCTCAGGAGCTCTCCCGACTTTCCAAAATCCCCCTGCTGCTGCTCATTGCGGCCCTGGCCTGCCTGCTTCTGGGCTTTTTCCTGAAAACCGCCACCGGCCTGGCTCTGCGGGCTACCGGCGATAATGTGGAAATGGTTCGCTCCTCCTCCATCAATCCCGACGTGACCAACGCCATCGGCCTGTGCATCGCCAATGCTCTGGTGGCCCTTTCCGGCGGCGTCCTGGCTCAGTATCAGCAGTTTGCCGATATCAGCATCGGCACCGGTATGGTGGTCATCGGCCTGGCCTCCCTCATTATCGGTGAGGTACTGGTGGGGCACAGTTCCATGGGGCGCCATCTTCTGGCGGTAATGGCCGGCTCCATCGTCTACCGTTTGGTCATCGCTCTGGCCCTTCAGTCCACTTCCGCCGCTTCCGATCTCAAGGCCATTTCTGCCATCATTGTGGCAGCGGCTATTTCTACCCCCGCCATTCGGCAGCTTTGGGCCACCCATCAGCTGCGGCGGGCCGGAGGCCGCTATGCTGCCGAGGAAGAAAAGGAGGCGCAGACAAATGCTTGATATCCAGCATCTTTCCAAGACCTTTTATCCCGGGACCATTAACCAGCGGACCGCCCTGCAAGATCTCTCCCTCCACCTGGAGGACGGAGAATTCGTCTCTGTGATTGGCAGCAATGGAGCAGGAAAATCTACCCTTTTCAATGCTGTCTGCGGCGTATTTCTTCCCGACAGCGGCCGTATACTTCTGGACGGTACCGATATCACGTTTCAGAAGGAGCACCGGCGGGCATCCATGATCGGCCGCATCTTCCAGGATACCAGCATAGGCACTGCCCCCAACATGACCATTGAAGAAAATCTGGCCCTGGCCTACCGCCGCAGTTCCGGCAAGCGGTCTTTGCTGGCTATCACCCGGGACGACCGGGCGTTTTTCCGCCAGCAGCTGGCCCAGCTGGACCTGGGGCTGGAAGACCGGCTCACCACCAAGGTGGGACTGCTTTCAGGCGGACAGCGCCAGGCCGTGGCCTTGCTGATGAGCACTTTGGTCACCCCCCGGCTGCTTCTTCTGGATGAGCACACCGCCGCTCTGGACCCTGCTACAGCGGAGAAGGTCCTGAACATCACCCGGGCCATTGTGGAGGAGAAAAAAATCACCTGCATGATGATCACTCACAATATATCTTCCGCCCTGGCTTTGGGTAACCGCACCATTATGATGCATGACGGACGCATCGTTCTGGATCTTCAGGGAGAGGAACGGGCACAAATGACGGTCCCCCGGCTCCTGGAGGTCTTCAAGGCCAAGGTTTCCCGGGAGTTGGATAACGACCGGATGCTGCTGGAACAGTAAGTTTGTTTTATGAGCAGGCTTTCCGGAATCACACAAGCCCGGCGGCAGGAAAAAAAGCCTCATGACAGAGAGGGTAGCTGCAAAGCGGCTTCCTGAACAAAGAGCACATAAAAACCGACGCCTTCAGGAGAGGCTGCTGCAAAATAGCCTTGCCCCAAAAGAATGCACAAAAATCGGTCCTCCAAAGAAGCAAAACCGCTTCCTTTGAGGACCGATTTTCATTATGTGAGGAAAACCACCGGCAGAACTGATGGAGGGAACTGCGTAAAAAGCTTTCGCTTCAAGCATCGGGGGAAACGAGCTGCTAACAGCGAGTTATCAGGGACGAAAGACTGCCGTTAGAACAGCGGCTGCCCGTTTACGGGCTGTGGGGCAAGTAATGCAATGGAAAAAAATTCAGTGCGTCTTGAGACGCATGCCGGTAACAGGCCCTGATAGGGCCAACTCAAGCCACCAGCTGAGCCGGTGGTGCTGGCTGTTTGTCTTAAACCCTTTGTGCAGATCGCGATTGCATTTCCATTTGCAACAGCTCCTCGGTTTCCTTTTTTCTTAAACCATCTTATCCGCAAGCGTTACTGTGTTTTATTTTTCAACAGTCTCTTTTTCGGCAGTGTTTTGCCGCACCGGCCCACATTTTTGCAGACCGGGATCAGCGGCCTTCGTTTCCTCCATCTGGCCGGGGAGTTGCCTGGCCCCCATGTGGCGGTACGCCCTTTTCAGTCATTTAATGACCTGCGGCGTAAACCTTCCTGTTTTCTGGCGCAGGTCTCAGAATTCCCGGCGTATGACGCATCTCCTTTTGGTATTCCGCAACGCAGTGGCCAAGTCGCCGCCAGCGGGGAAGGATTCTGCACAAACGCCTTATTCCAGCATCTGATGCCGGAAATGCTGGAGGATTTTCTTTTCCCGCCGGGATACCTGCACCTGGGTCATACCCAGTACCGCCGCCGTTTCTGTCTGAGTGCGGCTCTGGTAATAGCGCAGGATAATCAGCCTCCGGTCCCGCTCCTCCAGAGAGGACAGCACCTGCTTGAGAGAAAGCAGGTCGGAAAGCAGTTCCTCCGGGGAATCCACCGGGAGATCCATCTGCCCGCCGCCCTCCTCATCATCCCCTGTCAGGGAAACCGGCGGAGCGGCAGCTGCCAGCGCCTCGGCAATTTCTTCCGGTGGACGGTCCATGGCCCGGGCCACTTCCCCTACCGTAGGCTCCCGCCCCAAGGCGGTACTGAGCTGTTCCCGGACCCGGGCGGTCTTAAGGCCCAATTCCTTGATGCTCCGGCTTACCTTCACCGTGCCCCCGTCCCGGAACAGACGGCGGATCTCTCCCAAAATCACCGGCACCGCATAGGTGGAAAACATGACGCCCCGGTCGGGATCGAAGGCATCCGTTGCTTTTACCAGACCGATGCAGCCCGCCTGAAACAAATCGTCATATTCGATCCCCCGGCCCTTAAAGCGGTGGGCACAGGCGTGGACAAGTCCCAGATTCTGTTCCACCGTGGCATTGCGGTCCAGGCATTCCGCGGCATTGGCCGGCATGCTTGTCCACCCCCTAAAATATACTATTTGTATAATTTTTATTCATTTTTCGACCTGGACTTTAATTTTCGCTCCATGGTCACGGTGGTACCCTTACCGGGGACAGAATGCACCCGAACCTTGTCCATCAGTTCTTCCATCACCGCAAAACCCAGACCGGCCCGCTCGCCGGTGGTGCAGGTGGTAAAAAGAGGTTCCATCGCCTGGCGGATATCCTCAATGCCGCAGCCGTTGTCCCGCACTTTGATGACAACCCTGCCTCCCGGGTACATGGCGGCCGTTATGTACACCAAGCCGATGGTATCACGGTAGCCGTGAACGATGCAGTTGGTTACTGCTTCTGACACGGCAGTGCGGATATCGCACAACTCATCCACCGTAGGGTCCGCCGACGCCACAAAGGCCGCTGTTACCGTCCGGGCCAGGGCTTCGTTGACGGAACGGCTGGGGAAGGACACCCGCATTTTATTTTCCGCTTTCATCCTTTTTACCTCCCTTTTCCTTTTTGGGGCCTTTACCGCCGATACACAGGTTTTCGATCCCTGCTACCCGCATTACTTTTTTGATGTGGGACGGAACATTCTGCAGCTCCAGCCGTCCTCCCAGGTCCTGCATCAGCCGGTATCGCCCCAGCACCAGGCCGATCCCCGAGGAATCCATAAATTCCACCCCTCCAAAGTCCAGGATCAGGGTTTTGGGATGGTTGCGCTGGGCGCAGCTGTCAATATCCTCCCGCAGCTTCTGGGCGTTGTGGTGATCGATCTCCCCGCTGAGGAAGGCCGTCATCCGCTCTTCTTCCATATGTATTTTGGTGGGCACGGCTCCCGCCTCCTTTTTTAATTTCCTGATAGTTTTGCCCGGACTACCCTCTTTTATACCTTCCCGCCGGGCCGGACATAAAAAAAGAAGGCTGATCCCGGAGTTTCCTTCCTAAGGATAAGCCTTTCTCTTCAAAAATCCTGTCGAAGCAGGAGTTCCCGGGCTTGAGCCGCCAGAAACAGGGATCCAAACACCACCACCCCATCCCCCGGCTCCTCCAGCGCCAGCTTCAAGGCCTGGGCGCATCCGTCCGCGCTTTGGGTCGGGCAGTAGCGGCTGGCCAGTCGGGCCAGCTGCGGCGCGGAAAGTGCCCGGGGGTTCTCCGGGGCAACGGTGATTGCCCGCGAAACATAGGGCAGCAGTTCCTCCAGCGCGTGGGAGCAGTCTTTGTCTGCCAGCATCCCTACCACCGCTGTCATTCTGTGCAGTCCCAAAGCCGCCAGGCTCTCCCGTAGGGCCCGCACACCGGCAGGGTTGTGTGCCCCGTCCACCAGCACCAGGGGGCTGCGGCCCAGCACCTCCATCCGGGCCGGGATCCGTGCCGATGCGATTCCGCAGCGGATCGCCTCTTCCGGTATCGGCAGCCCCGATTCTTCCAAACGCCGGGCAGTTTCCGCAGCCGTAAGGGCATTGGCGATCTGGAATTCACCCAGCAGCGGAATGACAAGCTCTTTCCCTTGCCACACAATCCGCGTGCCGTCCAGAGACCGTTTCAGCACCTGCACCTCTTCCAAATCAGGGCAGGTGAGCAAACATTTCTCAGCGGCCGCCATGCCGGCTATGGTCCTCCACGCCTCCTCCGGCTGCCGGGGAGCAGAAATCACCGGGCAGCTCCCCTTATCCAGAAAGATGCCGCATTTTTGTGCGGCAATCTCTCCCAGCGTACCTCCCAGCAAGGCGGTGTGATCGTAATCCAGAGAGGTGATGACTGCCGCCAGCGGCCGGGGAATGATATTGGTGGCATCCAACCGGCCGCCGATACCGGCTTCCAGTACTACCGCGTCACACGCCCGGCGTTGGAACCACAGCAGTGCCAGGGCGGTAACAAATTCAAACTGCGTCACCGTTTCTCCCTGTGCTTCCATGCGGCAGGCCTGGGCCTTTACCTTGGCGGTAAGTGCCGCCAGCTCTTCCCGTGAAATGGGAACGCCGTCTATTTGCATTCGCTCCCGGAATTCGGTGATATAGGGGGAGGTAAAGCTGCCGGTGCGCAGGCCTGCCTTGCGCAGGATCCCGGACAGATAGGCCGTTACCGATCCTTTCCCGTTGGTCCCCGCCACATGGATATAGGCTCCCTGCTTCTGGGGGTCTCCCAGAAGGAACAACAGGATCCGCATCCGGTCATGGGTCCCGGCGCCGTACCCCCGTCCCAGGGAGTGGATATACTGCAGCGCATCTTCATAAGTCATCCCCTGTTTCCTCCTTTTTTCCCATTTCCTGTGCCCCCCTGTACCCTGTTCCGGAATAAAAAACCGGGGGCTTCTCCCTCCACCCGTACCGAAAGGCGAAGAATATACCGGTCCGGATCCCGCTCTGCCAAGCAGTCCACCGCATCCTCCTCATAGATATCTCCCACCGGCGTCAGCCCCTGCTCTTTCAGCTGCTTTTCCAGTTGCCGGCAGGCTGCGGCCAGGGTATCATAATTTCCCTGGTGGTACATGACCCCATAGGTACCCGCCGGCTTGACAATGAGGCGCGGGTCCTCCACCGGGCCGGAGATTCTGCTGAAGTAGCAGCTTTCCCGCACCACCGGCAGGTGCAGATCCTGCCGGGCAGCAATGGAGCCGATATGAAAGCCTACCGGGATCTCCCGGGCCGCGCAGTACTGGAGATGCTGGCAAACGGTGCGCAGAGAAACTTCTTCCCAGGGCTCCCCTGTGGATACAACAGGCGTAGCGATCAGGTATTCCGTGGGAGACTCTTCCAGGTATATCTGCCCGATGACAGCCGAAAAGGTTTCCTCCATTCCCCGAATGGTTTCAGAAAGCAACCGGTGCATACTTTGGATCCTTTGCTCTTCCTTTTCCAGTTCCAGAAGCTTTTCTTCCAGCACCGACAAAAAAAGCCGGGGATTCTGGCAGTCCAGGTAATCGCGGATCTGCTCCAGGGGCGTACCCACTTCTTTAAGGACGGCAATGATGCTCATACGGTCCACCTGATCCGCGGTATAGTAGCGGTAGCCGTTTTCTCCCACCACCCCGGGTTTAAGCAGGCCAATCTGGTCATAGTGATACAGGGTGTGCTTGGTAACTCCGCACAGTCGGGCAAATTCGCCGGTGCGGTACTGCCTGGAAATCATTTCTTTTCCCCCTTGACTATCGGGTAACCCTATCCTTTATCATAAAAGACGTTCACCCATACGTCAAGGAGCATCTGAACATGAACAACAATATTTCCCGTCGTTTTTCCATGGGGCAGCTGATTCTTTTCTCCATTCCCGCCATTATCACTCTGATCCTTACCTCGCTGTACACAGCGGTAGACGCGGTTTTTGTCTCCCGTTTCGTAGGCAGCGATGCTTTGTCCGCCATCAACATTGTTTTTCCTCTGGATTCTCTGATGTGCGGCATCGGCATTATGCTGGGCACCGGCGGCAGCGCCGTTATCGGACGAAAGCTGGGAGAAGGCCGTGAAGAAGAAGCCCTGTCGGACTTTTCTCTGATCACCCTGGCAGCTATGGCCATGGGCGCGGTGCTTACTTTTGCTGTCCTCTTCTTCATCCGGCCGCTGATGGATTTTCTGGGGGCCAGTCCCCGCCTTCTTCCTTATTGCCTGGAATACGGAAAGATCCTTCTTCTCTTTTCCGTCCCCTTCATTCTGCAGGTCATGTTCGGCTCTCTCTTCCTTACCGCAGGCAAACCCCGCCTTTCCCTGGCGGTCACCGCCGCCTCGGGGATCCTGAATGTTGTCCTGGATTACCTGTTTATTGTAAAATTTTCCATGGGTATTGCAGGGGCGGCCTGGGGAACGGTTCTCAGCCGTACCCTGGGCGGCTTGTTTCCCCTTGTCTACTTTGCCCGCAGGCGGCCGGGACTCCGCTTCGGACCTCCCGTACTCCGCTGGGCAACCTTGGGCAAATCCCTGTTCAATGGCTCTTCGGAAATGGTGTCCAACCTTGCCGCCGGGGTTACCACCTTCCTTTTTAACATCACCATGATGCGGCTCATTGGGGAGGACGGCGTGGCCGCGGTGACCATCGTACTGTATACCCAGTTCATTTATACTTCTATTTTTCTCGGCTTTTCCGGCAGCGCCGCTCCGGTCATCAGTTTCCGCTATGGCAGCGGCGACAGGGACTATCTCTCCTGCCTTTTCCGGTATTGTTTGACGGTGATCGGGGGATGTACCCTGCTGATGCTGATTGCGTCCCTGGGATTGGCTGGTCCCCTCATTTCCCTTTTTACCCCCCGGGACAGTGCAGTCTTCCCCCTGGCCTATCATGGATATCGGCTTTTTCTGTGGAATTTTCTTTTTGCGGGATTCAATATTTTTTCTTCCTCCCTGTTTACCGCCCTATCCAACGGCCGGGTCTCCGCATTGATTTCCTTCCTGCGCACCCTGGTTTTTATTGTGGCCGCTCTGCTGGTCCTTCCCCGATTCTGGGGGGTGGACGGCCTGTGGCTTGCCATCCCTGCGGCGGAGCTGCTCACCTTCCTGGTGGCTCTTCCGCTGCTGATCCGGCTGGGACCTGTTTACGGCTACTGGGATCCTTGATTCCCTACTCCCTTCTTCTTTGAGCCGTCCAGGTTTCTCCGTCCCCCCTTTCTTCCGCTATGGCGTTATAACTGGTGAGGCAAGGGACCGCTGTAAACAGCCCTGCCGAAAAAGAATGCACAAAAATCGGTCCTCCAAAGAAGCAGAGCCGCTTCCTTTGAGGGCCGATTTTCATTGTTTGTCTCGTATTCTTTCTGCGGGTCGCTATTGCATTTTCTTTCTGCAGCAGACCCTTCTTTTCTGTAAAGTTTTGCAATCCAATACCGACTCGGCGAAAACGGGCAAACCGATTTTTAAGTACAATACGCCATGATCATCTGCTGTATGAAGAGATCTCCCCTTCCGCAACAAACTGACTATTCCCCCATTTTTGTGTGGATGAGGCGTCTGGCGGCTTACCGGCAATTTTGATCGGCCGTCTGTGTAGCCGGGGATCGTTGCCTGTCTGCCTGCCGCCAATAAAATATTGGCAGAGAAGCTTCCGTTTTTACGCTCTCCAAAGCTTGCAAACCCAAGGTTTACCCATCCTTTTTGGATATACGCCATGCAAATGTACTCACCAAAAGCACGGCAAAAATATGCAGCACAGCATTCGGCACTGTAAAATTATAGGTATTGGACACTTCCTCCAGCTCCCACAAATAACGGCACCCCATGCTCAGAAGAACCAGTCCGGTATTCAGCAGGATGATCTGCGGGATTTCCGCGCCGGGCAGCATCACTTTTTCGCAAACGCCAAGAGAATAGTATAAAACCACAGCAGACAGCATGATGAGGAGCATCAGCATTCTGTCATATTCCTTGTTCAGGTTATAAATGGGAAAAGCCGCCGCACCGAACAGGACAAAGAAAAGAAATATGGCCATCCGCATCCATTTTTTCTTCTTTGTCATATCATCAATCCCCTCCTGAAAATCTTCATCACCCAGCGAAAAAGGTTCCGACTTCCGGCAGCTTTTCCTGTCTGACCGTTTTTACACAGGCTGTACAAGGAACTTCTTCCCCACCGGTCCCGGAGCAGAATCGTTCCCACTCACAGGACACTCCCATGCCTTCAATGGGCTTTGATTTCGGCAAACTGCGCTTTCAGTTTGGAGTAAACAATAATCTGCTCCCCATAAAGGCTGTAATATCCGGACAGCATATAGCTGGCTCCACAGGCCACCAGGAAGAAGGGCAAACCGACGCCGCCAAATAGTTCCACTGCCAAGATGAGGGATGTGATGGGGCAATTGGTGACTCCGCAAAAGAGTGCCGCCAGGCCCAGTCCGGCGCCAAAGGAGGGACCAAGGCCCAGGAAACCGCCCAGCAGGCAGCCAAAAGTAGCGCCGCAGAAAAAGACCGGCACGATTTCGCCTCCCCGGTAGCCGCTTCCCAAGGTCACGGCAGTAAAAAGCAGTTTGAGGAGAAAGGCCTGGGGCAGTGCGGATCCCGCCATGGCGGCGGCCACAATCTCCATTCCCGCACCGTTATAATCCCGGGTCCCCAGCAGGAGGGTGAGGAGGATGACCGCCAGACCGCCTGCCGCAGCCCGCCAAAATACATTGGGGAAATACTTTTTAAAAAAGTGTGCGGCATGGTGCATCACGATGCAGAAAAGGATACTGAGGGCAGCGCAGCCCATGCCCAGTGCCAGGGCGGACAGAAGGCTCACGGCAGACGTCTCAGGCACATGGAGGAGCTGAAAGGCCGTGGGAGGCACGCCCAGGGACAGAGCCACCAGAAAGCCGGTAACAGAGGCCACCGCGCAGGGAATGAGGGCGGAAAAATACATGACCCCCACGCTTACCATCTCCAGAGAAAAAACGGCAGCAGCCACCGGTGTGCCAAACAGGGCGGCAAACGCCGCCGACATTCCGCACATCACCAAAACCCGGCTGTCTTTTTCATCCAGACGCAGGGTCCTGCCCAGCCAGGAGCCAAGGCTTCCCCCCAGCTGCAGCGCGGCTCCTTCCCGTCCGGCCGAGCCGCCGCAGAGATGCGTCAGGGCAGTAGACAAAAAAATCAGGGGTGCGGTGGCCAAAGGCACCGGTTCATTGGCGCGGATGGCGGTAAGAACCATATTGGTCCCTTTATCCTTATCTCCCGCCAGGTATTTGTACGATGCGGCGATTATCAAACCAGCTGCCGGCAGACAATAAAGAAGCCAACCGTGGGCCACCCGCAGCAGGGCGGCCTCCTCCAGAACAAAATGGAACAGGGTCCCCGCCGCTCCGGCCATCAGGCCAGTGGCAACCGCCAGTAAAAGCCATTTACCAAAGACCCAGAGCGGCCAGTTCTGTATTTTTTCTTTCATAATCCTTCCCTTTCTCTCCCACAGCAGAAATGGGAGATGGTTTTGTCTTTTCTATTGTAAGAAAACCGGCCCTGAAAGTAAACCCACCGGGGAAATTTTATTTCTTGTTCCGTCATGGCCACTCAAGCAGCGGCAGCCTGGGCAGGCCCTGCAAAGCCTTGCTGCCGGCAAGCGTTCCGGCGCACCATCTATCATCG
>CASEAH010000056.1 GCA_949285935.1 uncultured Oscillospiraceae bacterium | reverse complement strand
AAGTTATCCCCTCGCAAGCTCCTATAGTCTGATTATGCCTAACAACTACATCGTCGGTTCTGACACGGACGACGATGCAACCATTCTGAAGAAAATTCAGGAGGCAAGGGCGCAGCTTGAGATTATTTCCCAGGAAATTCTCTCCAGAAAGCGTATTTATCGGGTAACCGAGGGCTCCATGGCTTTTCTGAAATCCAACCTGGCAAATTGGGGATTTGAGCACTTCGCCCGGAACACCAAACCCTTCCACATCAACGAAAACTGTGTCGGATGTGGGCTTTGTGAGAAGGACTGTCCTGCCGGCACCATTTCCATAAACAATGGCAAACCTGTTTGGAAGGAAAAGTGCTATCAGTGCCTTCGCTGCATCAATTCCTGTCCCGAGCAAGCCATCGAGTATGGAAGCGGTACCCCTGGCAGAAAACGCTATACCCTGTGGCAGCATTTGTCCAAATAAACATCGTACAAAAAACCACCCGCCTGTCCGTAAGAAATGGACAGGCGGGTATCTTTTATAAATTGGAGAGGCTTCTGCAAGCAGAGGCTAAATCATGAAGGGTCGAGCAGGAAATCATGGTGCAAATCTGAGAAAAGGCACTGGCGCCTTTCAGATACTGCCATCGGCTCTCCGGCAGCGGATTCAGCCACAGAACTCGCCCGGCCAGTCTCTTTGCCTCCTGCAAAGCCTGAACCGCTCCGGCCTGGTCGATGGTTTTGGTGTCGGAAAGAATCAGCAAGGTGGTGGAATCATTCAGTGCAGGAGGATTGTCGTGAACCAAATCCAGCAAAGCTGTGCCCAAATCGGTACCCCGCCCGTATGCACCGGATTCTTTCACAAAGTTCCGGAACAAATCCATATTCTGCAAGCTGAAAGCATCCGCTTCCACCATAGCCTCCGAAAACAGATACACTTTGGAGCTTTCTGCCACATGGTTCAAGGATTGAATGAACCGCAGGGCAAACTCAGAGAACTGCACCATAGAGCCGGAAACATCACACAAAATCACCAGGTGCTTTTTCTTCTGCCGCTTTTTCTTGTATTTCAGCCGATAAAGACTGCCGCCGGTTTCCAGGCCCTTGCGGATGGTTTTGCGAAAATCCAATGCGCCGGACCTACCCCGGTTTTTCTTCTTTGCGGAAAGCTCACCGTTAATCTGCTGGGATATATTTTCAATGATGGATATGGCTTTGGGAATCTCCGTATCCTTGAACTGGGAAATATCCCGGTACATAATCCCCAGCTCCGGGTCAAGCCCTGCACAGTTGACCCCGGCGTCCTCCATCTTCATCTGCTGCTCCAAAAGGGTTTTGGTAAAGACGGAATGGATAAAGTTGTTGTATAAATCCGGATTTCTGGCTGCACTCTCCTGAAACCGATCCTTGAAATCCCGGAGTTTCTGACGCATTTCCTCGGACATGGCAGCGTAAATCTCCCGCTGACCGTCCGTCAACTCCATGGGCTGTCCATTGAGATTCAGATCCCGTTGCGCCTGTTCCCTGCCCTGGGCCATCTCCTGCTCCCGCTCCATCTGGGCCTGAGCCTGCTGGCGCATGGCCTCCTCGGACAGGAAGAAGCTGTCAAAACAGCGGTCAAAAATCCCCTGCTCCTCCCGGGATTTGGCAAAAACGGTGCGAAGGGCTGTCTTTACTGTCTCCCGGCTTTCCAGACCCATAACCAGAAGAATCCGGCAGGCATCTTCCGTCTCTTTTGGGCCAACCGGCAGCCCTTCCAGGCGCAGCATCCTGGAAAAGGCGGATACTTTCTCCGGGTATACCTGAGGATTATCCATGAGAATGTTCCCCGCAGTTTCCGCCGCATGCACAGTGGTGATCTTCTTCCTCCATTTCCTGCAAAGCAGCCAAATCCTCGCTGTTTTTCAGGATGAAGCCCGCAGTGGAGCGGAGTGCATCCGGCGTCAGCTCCCGGATACCCAGAGCATCCAAAGCGGCGGCCCAGTCCAGAGTTTCCGCTATGGAGGGTTTTTTCAGGATGGTCTCATTGCTCCGCAGCTTTTGAACCGCCAGGGCTACCTGGGCACACAGGCGGTCGTCCACGTGAGGAAGCTTCGCCCGGAGAATAGACAGCTCTTTTTCCATATCCGGGTATTGGATATACAAATAGGCACACCGGCGGCGCAGTGCTTCCGACAGAGGCCTTGCCCGATTGGAGGTCAAAATGACAAAGGGAATGGTTTTGGCCCGGATGGTACCCACCTCCGGAATGGTCACCTGCATCTCCGACAGAAGCTCCAGCAAAAACGCCTCAAACTCCTCATCGGCCTTGTCGATTTCGTCAATCAGCAGCACCACCGGCTTTTCGGAGCGAATGGATTTCAGCAGGGGCCGTTCCAGAAGATATGCATCTGTAAACAGACTTTGGGTTAGGGATTCCCGGTCCCGGGAGGCCATGTTCACCTGAATGGAGAGCAGCTGCTTCTGATAGTTCCACTCGTACAGGGCTTTGCTTTCGTCCAGCCCTTCATAGCACTGAAGGCGCACCAGCTCCCGGTCCAGAGCGGAGGCCATAACCTTGGCAATCTCGGTCTTGCCAACACCCGCAGCACCTTCGATAAGGAGCGGTCTTCCCAGTTCCAGAGCCACGGCCAGAACCGTGGCCAATGTATCATCATAAATATAATGGGCCTGGTCCATTTTACTTTTTAATTCTGCTAAGTTCATATCTTGTACCTTTCTTATAAATGCATCTGAGTTTTCGGAGATATTATAGCAAGCAAAGGACTAAATTGCAATAATAAAGCTTACATATGGGATATGCAACGGAAACTTCTGCGGCATTTCGCCGCAAGTAATTCTGGGAAAAAGTATTATAACCGACGGAAAAACATTTACAAAAATGTTTGACAATGCTAAAATAGGCCATATAAGGCATCATTTATACACACGTAAGAACACAGATCTGTCAGCACAAGGGATCATCAACTTTGCAAGTTTTTGCCCCAATGATACCGAAGAAACTTCAAAGCAACGATCTCAAAAGCAGTAAGCCGCCGGTACGACCGAACAGCAGCAAGGAGAAAATTTATATATGAAAAGACGAATTGAAATCATCATTATGATATGCCTTGTAATATCCACTGCGGTGTTCGGTGTACTGTGGCAAAAGGCAGAAAATAACAACGAAGATATAAAATGGTTAGCTCAAACAAGTGCCTACCAGTCCTACACCCAGTTCTTGGAATTTCAAGAAAATGGGCGTGAAAGCGCTTATTGGTATGGCGTTGCGGATTTCCGTGCTTTTCAAAATGCATACTCTTTGTTGACACAGGACACAAACAAATCGACTAACCGCACTTACTGCAATGATTTTTATGGGTATCTGGTGCTGTCACCCGAAGAATGTCAAACCCATATTTCAGAAGTCGTTAAGGTAATGAATATACTGGCAAAAGATGTAGAGGACGAGAACGGCTATATCCGTATGTTCGAACTGCGAAATCTTCTCAAATACGGTTAATATCCAACTTGATAGCAAAAATGAGCGCTGACGATGCAGCGCTCATTTTTCTTTATCGGATTTTTCTTACCCGCAATACGCCATCCACTGTTTTCAGATCCTCCACCAGTTCCTGTGGGGTGGTGGTATCCAAATCCAAAATTGTGCAGGCATACGCGCCACGGCTCCGGTTCATCAGGTCGGAGATATTGATGTTCCGCTTTGCCACGGCAGAGGTAAACTGTCCCAGCGAGTTGGGAATATTCCTGTGAAGAATCACCAGACGTCCAGGCTTCGTACATATGCCCATATCACAGTTGGGATAGTTGACACTGTTGACAATGTTGCCATTTTCCAGGTAATCCATCACCTGACGCACCGCCATCATGGCGCATTTATCCTCCGATTCCTGGGTGGATGCCCCCAGATGGGGAATGGCAATCACGCCAGCCATGGAGGCGGTCTTTTGGTTGGGGAAATCGGTGATATACCGCCGCACCTTTCCGGAACGGAGCGCCTCCTCCATGGCCTCATCATCTACCAGCAAATCCCGGGCAAAGTTCAGAATCACCACACCATCCTTCATTTTCCCCAGGGACTCCCGATTGATCATCTTGGTGGTATCGGGAAGCAAGGGGGTATGGAGGGTAATCATATCACATTTTTGGTAAATCTCATCCCGGGAGTTTACTTTGATAATGTGACTGTCCAAATGCCAGGCAGCGTCAATGGAGATAAAGGGGTCACAACCATAAACGGTCATACCCAGCCGTCTGGCGGCGTTGGCTACCGGGCCGCCCACGGCTCCCAGACCGATGACGCCCAAGGACTTCCCTGCCAGCTCATGGCCGGCAAATTTGGATTTGCCCTTTTCTACCTTCTTGGCAATGTCATCCTGGTCTTTTATGGACTGCACCCAGTTAATGCCGTCCACCACATCCCGGCTGCCCAAAAGCATTCCGCAAAGGCACAGCTCCACAACGCTGTTGGCGTTGGCCCCGGGGGTATTGAACACTACGA
>CASEAH010000055.1 GCA_949285935.1 uncultured Oscillospiraceae bacterium | reverse complement strand
AGGATATTACTGAAACGCATCAAGACGATCCAAGATGGTACCGCCTCCGGATGCACAGAATCCCCTGTTCGCAGATTTTTCTGATATTTTGAAAGGATTTGCCTCACCCATCAGGATGGGCAATCCATGTTTTTGCATCTGCACAAAAGACTTCGCCGCCGGTTCCCCGGAATCATGCGGTGCGGCCCACAGCTTTTCCGCTAAGAATCCAAATCAGGGAAGCGAAAATTCCAAATCTCCATGCCCCGAAAGAGTCTCTTTTTACACAAAAATTGTCTGCTTATAAATTACGAAGCAAGGAATACAGGAGAAGAATTGCCCCCGCCGCCTTGCGAAACCGGCAGAAAAGATACTTAAGAGGCAAAAGCCTGTTCCTTACAGTCTGGCTTGCAGGGCCGGGAAATAAAACCAACATCCCACAAGGAGAGGCAGGTGCTGGTTTTTGCAGGCTCCCGGGCTCCGGTGTTGGATATTAAGGAGACAGGACCGAACCCAGGAAGCGAGGGGGCGCTTCTTCTGCCAGCAGGCAGGGCAAAGCCTCTCCCACCGCCGGAGGAAAAATGAATAATCCTCCCAGCGCATCCACATCCACCCCCTCCAGACCGGTTTGCCACAAATCCCGCTGAGTGGGCTCCCGGGGCGAAACTTCTTCCATCCGGCAAAGAAAGACGTGATACATCTTGTGGGCATAATCGGGAAACTGCTCCCGCAGGTCCGGGTCCAGGGAAATCTCCTCATAAAGCGCCAAAAAGCGCAGTGGATGCACGGTCAGGCCCGTTTCCTCCAGGCATTCCCGGACCAGGGCGTCGGCCAGGGTTTCATATTGTTCCTGCCCGCCTCCCGGCAGGGCATAATATTCTCCCCGGCGCTCGTCCCGGCACTTTGTGAGCAGGACCTGTCCGTTGTGTACGATTACCGCCTTGGCGGTACTGCGAATCCCCATGGGGCGCACTTCCTTCCGCTGCTTTCCATGATTCAAAGGCGATAATCCGCCAGAGCCTCCGCCACGGAGTCTTCAAAGCTGTCTGCCGCGCCCCAGTCGAAGCGAAACAGGCCCTCTCCGCCGCCCCCAGAAACCACATGGACCCGGGTGGTACCGGAAAAATCATCCAGCACCACAGTGACGGTAAGGCGGTTTCCCGCCCGGTAATAATGCTTCTCATACACCGCCACAACGCACCGGCGGCCTTCAGGAGAAGAAAGAATATATTGATCGATCTGCTCACCGGTCACGCTGGTTTCGGTTAAATACCGGTCCACTACACCGGCTGCCTGAAGAGGATCCAGACGGATCTGAAAATCCAAAGCCATTGCCATCACTCCTTAATCATGCTGAGTTTGGGATGGGGAGGGGGAAGAAGAGGGAAAACAGCGGCGGTACAGGAGGAGCCCTGTTACATCCGCCAGGATCCATCCAATGGGCACCGCCCACCAGATGCCGTCCGGGCCCACTACCGGAGCAGAAAGATAGGCCAGCAGGACCCGGGTTCCCAGAGAAATAATGGTCAGCAGCAGGGAGACTCCGGGGCGGGCCACCGCCCGATACAAACCGTACAGAAGAAAAAGCCCTCCGATAAAGCAGTAAAAAGTTCCTTCAATGCGAAGATACCGAACCCCCACCTCCAGGATTTCCGTTTCCGAAGGATCAATAAAAATGGTAAGCAGTTCCCGGGCGAAAAGGAAGACCACTGCAGAGACGGTGAGAGAAAAAGCAGCAGTGATCACAACAGCACTGCGGATCCCCCGACGAATCCGGTCGTTTTGTCCGGCGCCGTAGTTTTGAGCGATAAAGGTGGAAAAAGCGTTCCCAAAATCCTGCACCGGCATATAAGCAAAAGAATCAATTTTTACTCCGGCGGCAAAAGCGGCCATGACGCCGGCGCCGAAGCTGTTGACCAGTCCCTGCACCATGAGGATGCCGAAGTTCATCACCGATTGCTGGACACAGGTAAGAAGGGAAAGACGGGAAAGGCGGGCGGCGGAAGAAAAATTGGGCTTCATATCCTGACGGGTGGGCCGCAGCCATGGCATACGTATCCAGGTATAGGCCGCCAGTCCCAGACCGGAAAGCCACTGGGCCAGAACCGTGGCTGCCGCCGCTCCCGCAACGCCCCATTTCAGGCTGAGAACAAAGAACAGATCCAGCAGAATATTCAGGACCGCGGCTGCTCCCAAAAACAGAAGAGGGGCGGAGGAATCTCCCACGGACCGGAGCAGAGAGGCAAAGTAGTTATACAAAAACGTTCCGCCAATGCCCACAAAAATGATTACCAGGTACTGGCGCATCAGGTCGTAAACCTGCTGGGGAACCCGCAGCAGCATCATCATGGGATCGGTAAAGAAAAAGACTGCCGCATTCAGAAGGACTGTCAGGCCGGAAATCAGCAGGAAGGAAAGAAAGATATCTCCCCGGAGCCGGTCCAGATCCTGCCGTCCGCAGTGGATGGAAAAGGCAGCCCCGCAGCCCATGCACAACCCCAGAAGGATGGAGGTAAGAAAGGTCATCAGGGTATAGGAAGAACCCACTGCCGCAAGGGCGTCGGCCCCCAGAAAACGGCCCACAATAAAAGTGTCCGCAACGTTATACATCTGCTGCAGCAGATTTCCCAGGATCATGGGCAGGGCAAAGCGGAGCATCGTGCCGGTGATATGGCCCTGGGTCAGATCCAGCCGTGTCATAGAAAAGTCACCTCGTGTTGGAAAGATGAAGAAAATGATGGGAAAGATGAGATCCTGTGTGGTAAGAGGTTTTTTGCCCCGGCGGGTCAAAAGGAAAAAACAGGGAACAGCGTGAGTCGGTTTTGCATTGCCTGCATCCCGGCTCCCTCAACCGAAAAATTGGTTGGGGGCGGCAAACCTTCCGTGTTTTCCGGTTTTGCTGTCATAAAGTAAAATTCGGAAAAGACATTTTTATAATAATAACACAAATCGCCCTTAAAAACGAGGGAAAAGCAGATACGGAGCAGAGCGGCTGGAACAGGGGGATATATTGGTATTTGGCAGGAAACAGGCTGCACATTTGCCTGTTGCAAAACGGTCTCGGGACCAGAAAACGGCGCACCGCATCCCGGAAGAATACGGCGCGCCGGAAATGGGGATCGCGGTAAAATTGGAGGGCTTTGCCAATGGAAATATCCCTGGTGGGAAAGTATTTGTGGCATGCCGCCCTGTGGGGCGCTTGGGTCAAAATGCGGGCAGGTGCATCCCGCAAGGAAATCCTTGGCAGCCGGTATGAGAGCATAGACTTGGCCTGCGGCCCAAACGATACTCCCCGTTATGTGATGCAGCTGCAATGAGGAATATAACCCCAAAATCATTTCAGGCTTCCTGTTTGGGGCTCATCTGGCGGGGCTGGTTATCCCTTCGTCTGAAAGCGGCCGGGCCATACGGTACTGGCGTCTCAGCAGTTTTGCAAGGCTTCTCTTTGCAAAAGCGCGATGCTTTCGATGTGATTGGTGTGGGGAAACATGTCCACCGGCTGGACAGCCTCCAGACGGTACCCCATGCCGGCCAGGATCCGCAGGTCCCGGGCCTGTGTGGAGGGGTTGCAGGAAACATAGACCACCCGCCGGGGCGACATCCGGGCAATGGCCTCCAGTCCTTGGGCGTCGCAGCCCTTCCGGGGCGGATCCACTACCACCACGGCGGGACGGATCCCTTCCTGTGCCAGCTGCTGAGCCGCCTGGGAAGCGTCGGCACAGAGAAAGCGGCAATTGTGTACCCCGGCACGGGCTGCGTTTTCCCGGGCGTCCCTGACGGCGCTTTCCACTACTTCCACACCAATCAGCTCTCCTGCCCGGGAGGCCATGGACAGGCCGATGGTGCCTGCGCCGCAGTACAGATCCAGCAGGACGTCTCCCGGCTCCAGACGGGCCAGGGAGGCGGCAGTACGATAGAGCACCTGGGCTCCCTGGCGGTTTACCTGATAGAAGGACAGGGGGGAGATGGAGACCTCCACACCGCACAGGACGTCCTGGATGGCCGGCTTGCCCCAAAGAGTGACCGTTTCCTTTCCAAGGATCACGTTGGTAACCCGGGAGTTGACGTTGAGAAGAATGGAAGCGGTCTGGGGGCAAACCTCCCGGACTTCCCGGATCAGCAGGTCGGGAGCGGGGATATCAGCATGGGTTGCTACCAGGCAAACCATCACTTCACCGGAGGCCTCGCCCCGGCGCAGGTAAAGGTGCCGGAACAGCCCTGTTCCGGAAGCTTCATCATAGACAGAGGCACCGCTGCGGTCGATATACCGGCAGACGGTCCGGGCGATCTGACCAAAAACGGGGGGCTGGAGGAGGCACCCTTCCCCGGGGATGATATCGTGGGTACGTCGGGCATAAAAACCGCAGAAAGCCCTGCCTGCAGAGTCCCTGCCGATGGGGTACTGGGCTTTGTTCCGGTATTCGTCCGCCAGCGGAGAGGGCAAAATGGGCAGTACCGGGTGCCGGAACCCTCCGATCCGTGTCAAAGCGTCGGAAACCCAGCCTTCCTTGACGGAAAGTTCCGCCTGATAGGTGATGTGGCGCAGGGAGCAGCCCCCGCATCTGCGGTAGACGGGACAGTCGGGTTCCTGCCGCAGAGCGGAAGGCTCCAGGATCTGATGGATGATGCCGTAGCAGTAGCTGCGAAGCACCTTGACCACCCGCACCAGCAGCTTGTCTCCGGGCGCGGACATGGGGACGAATACCGCCATGCCTTCATAACGGCCCACGCCGTTTCCTTCGTTGGTGATGGACTCTATTTCCAGGTGAATAAGATCATTTTTTTTCAGCATATCATCAGACAATCCTTCTCTTTACGGCAATTCATGGGAGAATGAAATGATTATAGCATATTTTGCACCTGTTGTGCATCACCCGAGGGGTATGTTATAATAATTCCCGGATGCAGAGCGGCAGGCAGGGGGCAGGACCGGACGGGAAAAATTCCGGCCGGAAAATCTCCCCAATACCGGTGAAGTAAAAAGCGGTTCTGCACCGTTGTGAATATTGTCGGCAGGTGAAACGGATTTGTTGGTGGCATTACAGGATGTCAGTAAGAGTTATGGCAGTGACCTGATATTCTCAGGTGTAACGGCTAAAATAGAAGACAGGGACCGTATCGGCCTGGTGGGGCAGAACGGGGCGGGGAAGACGACCCTGCTGAACATTATCTGCGGCGCGCTGGAATATGATGAGGGAACGGTTTCACGCAATGGGGAGCTGACCATTGGATACCAGAAGCAGAACAGCGGACTCACCCGGGGCGGAACGATTCTGGAGGAGATGCGAAGCGTTTTTGCCGACGTGTTCCGCCTGGAAGAGCAGCTGAAGGAAACGGCGGAAGCCATGGCGCAGGCCCCGGAGGACCGGGAGCTGGCCGACCGGTACCGCCGCCTGGAGGATGCTTATCTGGCCCGGGACGGCTATAACGTACCGGTGAAAATCAACACGGTTCTGACGGGGATGGGCTTTGCCGACCATGGCTTTGACAAGGCAGTTGAAAAGCTCAGCGGCGGCGAACAGACGCGGCTGGCCATTGCCAAACTGCTGCTGGAAGAGCCCAATCTGCTGATTTTGGACGAACCTACCAACCATCTGGATTTTAAGACCCTGGGATGGCTGGAGGACTATCTGGGCGCCTACAAGGGCGCACTGCTGATCGTTTCCCACGACCGGTATTTTCTGGACCGGCTCTGCGGCCGCATCTGGGAAATGGACCGGGGAGAGTTGACGACTTATAACGGCAATTACACCAAGTATGTGCACCTGCGGGAAGAGCGTCTGGCCCGCCAGCGGAAGGTATATGAAGCCCAGCAGGAGGAGATCGCCCGCCTGGAGGATTATGTGGCCCGCAATATTGTCCGGGCTACCACCTCCGCCATGGCCAAAAGCCGGGTAAAGGCGCTGGAACGGATGGAACCGGTGGAAAAGCCCAAGCCTCCCCTGAAGCCTCCCGTGATCCGCCTGACCTATTCTTCAGAGCCGGTAAAGGACGTTCTGAAGGTGGAAGGGCTGGAAGTGGCGGTGGGAGAAGGAGAACGCCGCAGGGTACTGCTCCCCGACGTTTCGCTGGAGGTGAAGCGTGGGGAGAAGGTGGCCATTATCGGCGGCAACGGCGCTGGGAAAACCAGCCTGCTGCGCTGCATTCTGGGCAAAGCGCCCCGGAGCCGCGGCCGGGTGGAATGGGGCCGGGGCGTACGGGTCTCCTACTACGATCAGGGAAGCGAATCCCTGGACGAGAGCCTTACGGTGCTGGACACCCTGTGGCAGCACTATCCCCGCAGCTACGAAACACCCCTGCGGAATATGCTGGGAGCGGTGGGGCTTACGGGAGAGGATGTTTTCAAGCGGGTGGGACAGCTTTCGGGCGGAGAACGGGCCCGCCTCAAGCTTGCCATCATTTGCCTGGCGGGAAGCAATGTGCTGCTGCTGGACGAGCCCACCAACCATCTGGATCTGGCGACCAAGGAGGTGCTGGATCAGGCTCTGGCCGCGTTCACCGGCACCATCGTGATGATTTCTCATGACCGCTATCTGCTGGACCGGCTTCCTGACCGGATTCTGGAGGTGGAAAACGGGACCGTTACCCAATACAAGGGCAAGTTTTCTGATTATCAGATCCAGTCGGGGCTGGCAAAGGCTCAGGCCCAGGCCCGGAAGGAGGCGGAGCCCTCCCCGCCGGCCCGGGACAGCGAGGGAGCCAAAACCTACCGCCGGGGAAAAGAAGCCCGCCGGGAGGAGGCCCGCCGCCGCAAGGAGTATGCCGAAACGGAGGCGCTGATCCACACGCTGGAGGAGGAACTGGCAGAACTGAAGGAGCGGCTGGCTTTGCCGGAGACGACAGCAGACTATCTGCTGCTTCAGGACCTGTGCAGCCAGGTGGAAGAAAAGGAAAACGCACTGTCGGCGGCGAGGGACCGCTGGCTGGAACTGGCGGAGGAATCCGCCCAATAAACAGGACAGAAAGGGGCTCCACAATGAAAAAACTGGACTGGAACACCCGGTACAACACCATTGCTGTTTACAGCTTTTTGGTGGCGGCGGCTGTGCTGGTCTTTGCGGCCTTTGTTTTCAAATTTCCGGTGGTATGGCAGTTCGTCAAAACGCTGGGGACCTATCTCAAGCCTTTTGTATATGGGTTTTGCTTTGCGTATCTGCTGAGCCCTTTGGTCAAGTTCTATGAAAAATATGTTTCCCGCACCCCAAGATTCAGCCGCAAAGCGTCCCGGGGAGTCTCCATTGCTTTGGCCTATCTGTCGGTGGCCGGGCTGACGGCCCTTTTCCTGCTGGTGGTGATTCCTTCTCTGGTGGAGAGCGTCAGTCAGATCGTCCGGAATATTTCCTATTATTCCGAGCAGGTCAATCTTTTGCTGGATGAGCTGGTGCAGGTTATCCCGTCGGAAAGCATTTCCCAGCAGCTGACCGAATCCATTTCCTCCCTGGTGGACAGCTTCGGGGTTTTCCTGGCAGGCGCGGTGCTTCAGATCGTCAGCATCACCACCTGGGTCACCTCCGGCGTGCTGGATCTGGTGATGGGGATCATTATCTCCCTGTATATGCTGGCCAGCAAGGAGACGCTGATTGCCCAGGTCAAACAAATTCTGTATGCGCTGCTTCCCGCCCGGAATGTCCGGGATCTCATTGCGCTGGCCCATGACAGCAACGCCAAATTCAGCGGCTTCATTCTGGGCAAGATCGTGGACTCGTTCATCATCGGCTGTCTGTGCGCACTGGGCATGACCATTTTCCGGATGCCGTTTATCGCGCTGGTAAGCCTGACTGTGGGCGTTACCAATGTGATCCCGTATTTCGGCCCCTTTATCGGCGCAATCCCGGGTATTCTGCTGGTGTTTATCGGCGGGGGACCATGGCAGGCTTTGGGCTTTGCCGTTTTTATCCTGGTTTTGCAGCAGTTTGACGGCAATATCCTGGGCCCGGCCATTCTGGGACAATCCACTGGCCTGGACGCCATGTGGGTCATTTTTGCTATCCTGCTGTTTGGAGGGTTATACGGCTTTGTGGGAATGGTGATCGGCGTGCCCCTGCTGGCGGTGCTGGCCGGCCTGTTCAAAGCTTTCATCAGCGGCAGACTTCGGAAAAAGGACCTGCCTGTGGAAATTCAGCATTATACTTCGGAGGAGCACCGGCTGCTGTGAAGGCGGGTGCTCCTTCCCTGTATGGGAGGTGACATGGTGGAGATCGCGGAATATCTGGAGAGAGAACGGGGGATCCGGCTTTCGCCCCAGCAGCGCCGGGCTGCCGAAGCACTGGACGGAAAAATCCTGCTGCTGGCGGTACCGGGAGCAGGCAAGACCACGGTACTGGCAGCCCGTACTGCCGGTCTTTTGGCAAACAGGCGGATTCCGGCCGGAGAGATCCTCACCATCACTTTCAGCCGGGAATCAGCCCGGGATATGGAGGAAAGGTGGAACCGGCTTTTCGGCGGTTTGGGATTGTCCAAGCCCTCTTTTTCCACCATCCACAGCTTCTGCTACAGTCTGCTGCGGGAATATGCATCCCTTCGGGGAAGCCAAGTGCCCCGCTTGCTGGAAGGAGAGGGAGAAGGTGCCCGGAACCGGATCCTGACGGAACTTTACCGTCGGCAGACAGGCCAGTATCTTTCGGAAGAACGGCTTGGCGATCTGCAAAACGCTATGGGCTATTGTGTCAACATGCGTCTTTCTCCTCAGGAGTCTGCCCGGATGGACCGGAGAATCGAGGGGTTTTCGGCCGTTTTTGCGGCATATACCGCCTACAAACGGGAAAACCATCTGATGGATTTTGACGACATGCTGCTCTTTGCCTGTACGGCGTTGGAACGCAGTGCCGCCCTGCGGGAACGGATCTCCCGGAAGTATTCCCACATTCAGGTGGATGAGGCGCAGGATACCTCCCGCATCCAGCATCAGATTTTGGGAATGATCTGCCGGGAAAATCTGTTTATGGTGGGGGACGAGGACCAGAGCATTTATGGCTTCCGGGGAGCATGGCCCCAGGGGCTGACGGAGTTTTTTGCCCGATGGCCCGAGGGGGTGCTGTTGAAGCTGGAACGCAATTACAGAAGCACAGGCAACATTGTGGAAAGCGCTCTGCGCCTGATTCGGAATAACCGCAGCCGGTATGATAAAGCTATGGAAACACCCCGGGGACCGGGATGTGAAGTACTGCTCCATACGGGGCTGGATATGGAGAAAGAATATGAGCAGGTTGTCCGAAGCCTGGAACGGCTTAAACCGGGGGAAAGCTGCGCGGTGCTTTACCGCACCACACACTCAGGGCTGCTTCTTTCGGCCCTGCTCCGGAAGAAGGGGATCCCCTTTTTCTCCCGGGAAGCCCGGCTGGGATGGGCAGGGGATATGACGGTCCGGGACGTGGCCGGTCTGATACGCTTTGCCTGCGACCTTTCGGATAAAAAGCTGTTCAGCCAGCTGTATTTTAAACTGGGCTGCCCCATTCCCCGGGCAATAGCGGAAAGAGCCCTGGCCCAGGGGGAAGGCGATCTTTTAAAATGGCTGATAGAAGAGGAAGACTGGTACGCCAAAAATACCGGAAAACTCAGCTATGCCAGGAGGATCCTGCTGGGCATGCGGGGCAAATCCTCCCTGGCGCAGGTGGACGCTATCATTCACAAGCTGGATTATCTGCACACATTGGACAAAAAAGGAGCGGGCGGATACCCCTTTAACTCCTACGCCCAGAAGCTGACGGTGATCCGGAAGCTGGCCGCCTGGTACGAAGAACCGTCGGAGTTTCTGGAGCGGTTGTACCGGGCGGAGGAAAATCTGGCGGGAACAGGGCCGGCAGCCATCACTCTTTCCACCGTCCATTCTGCTAAGGGTCAGGAATTTGACCGGGTAGTGATCGTGGATGCCCTGGACGGGATCTTTCCCTCTTCCGAAGCGATTGAATCCACGGCATTGGATGACGATCAGCTGATGGAGGAGGAAACGCGGCTGTTCTATACTGCCATGACCCGGGCGAGGGATACGCTGGAGATCTACGCGCCTTCCAGCGGGCTGGGAAGAACACTGGACCCATCCCGTTTCCTGGGTCCGGTGATGGGCCGGGAATCCGCGGGGATCGTTCCCGGCCGTCAGCTGACCCATTCCTACTTTGGCGTGGGCCAGATCCTGGAGACAAACCCTGTCCGCAGAACCTTTACCGTGGCCTTCCGCACGGCGGGTATCAAAACGTTTGCGTGGGAGAGCCTGGAGGACCCCAGACTGTTCCGGATGCTTTAGAAAAAGAAAGCCTATGCCGGTTTGGTGTGTGAAGGAACCCATCCCGCCCTGCCGCTGCAATAGATGTCCGCAAGTACCGGGATTTTTTGTGACGGCAGTATGAACAAACCTTAAAATGTTGCCTCAGCCGTGGCGGGATCCTGCGGGATATGGTATACTATGGGAAACCTTTCCCGGCCCCAAAGAGGAAAGGAAACTGCCTGGAGATTTTGCCCTGGCCGCAGAGAACTTTTGCAGAGGTCATTTTGCGGTATCAGGAGGGGATCCAGCCGGCTTTCCGGGGGCAGGAAAGTCAAAAGGAGCAAAATGCTTGCGCGGGGGAGCGGTTTCGTTCCGGCGCGCGAAGAAATGGAGTCGGAGCTGTGAAAAAGCTGAAAAAAAGTAAGATCCTTTCCATGCTTGTAACGACGTTGCTGGTTGCGCTGTATGTGTTTGTCAATTCCCAGAACCTCAACCCTCTCTATGGGGACGGCGCTATTTTCTGGGCGGTAGTCCTTACCCTGTATGTGGTGGAGTGGTGCTTCCTCACTTTGGGAGAAATTTTCATTTCCACGGCAGAGGAGGGCGTGGCCTTTCCGCGGCTGAAGCTGCCCAAAGCGGCATTGGCCATTATTGCGGTGCCATGGATCTATGTAGCGGTGATGACGGTGATTTCCCTGCCCATTGTCAGCTTTGAGCGGTACCGCAGCCAGTTGGGGGATCCTGTGGTGAAGACTTTCTCCAGCGACATGCAGGCGGTGGATGTGTCCCAACTGCCCATCGTGGATAAAAATCTGGCGGCCAAGCTGGCAGACAAGAAGCTGGGCGAGCGCCCCTCTTTGGGCAGCCAGGTTATGCTGGGAGAGCCCACGGTCCAGATGGTGGACGGGGAACTGGTATGGGTGGTGCCGCTGCATCATTCCGGATTTTTCAAGTGGCTGACCAATATGAGCGGAACTCCGGGGTATGTGGTGGTTTCCGCCACCAATGTCAACGATGTGGAGTATGTAGAGGACTACAAGATCAAATATCAGCCGGGCTGCTACCTGCTGGATGATCTGCTGCGTCACGCCCGTTTCAATGGGGGGCTGTTCCAGGGCCTTACCGATTATTCCTTTGAGCTGGATGACAGCGGCAGACCCTACTGGGTGATTACCACCTACAAAAATACAGCGGGCTTTGCCCTGCCGGAAGCCACCGGCGTGTTGCTGGTGGATGCGGAGACCGGAGAAACCGTTTCTTATACCATTGACCAGCTGCCGCAGTGGGTGGATCGGGTCCAGCCGGAGGATTTCATCCTGAATCAGATCAACAACAAGGGTGAATACGTCCACGGCGTTTTCAACTTTGCCAACAAGGATAAATACGAGGCCTCAGATGGTGAGATCATTGTCTACAACGGCGGGCGCTGCTATCTGTTTACCGGCCTGACCAGCGTGGGCAGCGATGAAAGCGCCATTGGGTTTATGATGATCGACATGGTCACCAAGGAACCCTTCCTGTACCAGATGGCGGGCGCTACCGAATACGCCGCCCAGCAGTCGGCGGAGGGAAAGGTGCAGCATCTGGGCTATAAGGCGGCGTTTCCGCTGATTATCAATGTCAGCGGTCAGCCCACCTATTTTATGCCCCTCAAGGACAAGGAGGGACTCATCAAGCAGTATGCCATGGTCTCGGTTACCAACTATTCCATTGTGGGAACGGGGGAGACCATATCGGCTGCCCTCAGCGATTACCGCCGCGGACTCAGCGGAGACAGTTCCATCGACCTCAGCGGCGGTATGGAGGAGACGCAGTTTACCGGAACGATCAGCCGCATCGCTTCTGAAGTAAATGGTTCCGAAACGGTGTACAAGTTGATTCTGGAACAAAAACCGGGAGTGATTTTTACCGTTCAGGCCTCGGTGAGCGACCAGCTTGCGCTGACAATGCCGGGGGATCGGGTCACTGTGGAGTATCTGGATACCGGGGAAACTTCCCTGAGATGCTCCTCCTTCCGGAATACGACCATTGGCTGAAAAGGTACTGACATTTGCGGACCGCCGTCTGAGATTCCCATGCAGGGTGCAGGCGGCGGCCCGCGCTGCTTTCCTGCGCAGGTTTGGTGAGTTAAGATGGTAAAGCTTCCCGGCGAAGCAGGAAAATATGGATTTCAGGGTTCAGCAAAGCAGGGAGATCAAGCCCTGTTTTGCTGAAAACGGAAATTTTTGCAATCCTGTGAAAAGATTGGCCAAAGTTTGCAGACAAGCGATGCAGGCTACGGATTTTGGCAGCTTTAAAACAGCGATCTTTTATCGCTCTGCAGGTGAACAAAATTTGACCTGTGGCGCACCAAAAAAATTTGGAAAGCGCGCATATAAAACAGAAAAAGCTTTGGAATCCTCCTGATACCTTTAAAACTTTTTGCAATGACAAACACTTTGGCGATTCTGCCGGCCTTAATTGGAGGCTACGTAGTTTGTGTAAGAATTATTTTGGAAATAAACGTAAATGTGGTTGACAAAATCAAGTTTTTTTGATAAAATAATCAACGTCGCTTGAAGTGGCTCATACTTTGCGGGTGTAGTTCAATGGTAGAATTCCAGCCTTCCAAGCTGGTTACGTGGGTTCGATTCCCATCACCCGCTCCATGCCCCTTTTTGGGGCCCTCATGCGCCAGTAGCTCAGCTGGATAGAGCAACTGCCTTCTAAGCAGTAGGCCAGGGGTTCGAGTCCCTTCTGGCGCGCCAAAAAGAGTCGGAAACATGCCAGCATGTTCTGATATATGGTGGGTATAGCGCAGTTGGTTAGCGCGCCAGATTGTGGCTCTGGAGGTCGTGGATTCGAATTCCACTATCCACCCCAATGAAAGAAGCAGGGATTGGGTAAGAGGTCAAGCTCTTGGCCGGTCCCTGTTTCTCTACACAATGGGCTGTCGCCAAGCGGTAAGGCACAGGACTTTGACTCCTGCATCCCGCTGGTTCGAATCCAGCTAGCCCAGCCATCAAGTGGGAACACTTTAGATCGGATGCGGATAAACCCGCATCCGATCGCCCTTTTCCGGGGTTTTTTTGTCCCGAATTTCAGCTCTGAAACAAAAGATCGCCTGTGGCTGATTTCAGGCACTGGCATGATTCGAACCTTTTATTTTCAAAAAACGCCATTGCCCTTTTTGATTTTGCATTTCAAAAAGGGCGATGTTTTTATATCCTAAAAATTCATAGAAAGAAAAAGGCGCCTGTCCGCTGGTTTTTGATACCAGCAGATGGGTGCTTTTTGCGTTTCAGTAAAATAAAGCTGATTACACTTAAAAAGAGCCAAAGGTGAAATGAATGATGTCATATTACTCATTAGAATCATTTCTCAGTGATACAAAGCTCTTGATAAAATTTAGAATAAATTGCTGTTCTTGCTGATTGAGTCGCTGTAGTTGTATCCGTAGATCCTCAATCAAATCATCTTCGATATAAGAGGGTTGATAAAACTGATCGATATCCATAAGATCGGGCAATGGGATCTTCAATCCTTTGGATAACCGAAACAATGTGGTAAGAGTAGCATTCGTTTCACCACGCTCCAAGCGGCTGATGGAAGTAGGATCAATCCCACAGGCCGCAGCGACATCATCCTGTTTCAAACCAAGTTGGCTTCGAATTTTCCGGAGGTGTTTCCCAAATGCGATATTAATGTTTTCTGCGGCCATTCCATCACCTCTTTTCTTAAAGGATACTCTTCCCCCCAAAAAATATGAAATGCACATACGCCCAAAAAATAGCGTATGTACATAATTTTATGAATATTTCTATGGAAAACCGTTTTATGATATGGTATACTTGCATTAAAAACAGATGTTTTTGCGAGAAAAGATGATAAAAATGCTGTTTCTCTGCAAAAAAACTTGACTATCTAATATATTGCTGTGCCCTTTGCAAATGTAGAGCGAGGTTTTGATGAGAAATCATTTTAGATGGTATGCCATCTTTTGGATAGAAAAGAGTTTGAAACCAATTGAAAAAACTACATCCGCTGGGATGCGGTTTTATTTTGATGTTCTTTTTATGCCTTGCGTTTGCTTGTCCCTGTGACAAAGCGCCGCAGGGTATTTTTTATCTTTCTGAAAGGGGTTTAAAATATGCGTTTAAAATATACCTGTCCCGGCTGTGGAACGCCTTTGGGCTACGAAGGTTTATGCTGGAAATGCAAGTGTGAGCAAGACAGAAAGGATGCGCTGGCCTGGACACCCGAGCAGATTAAAGAAAAACAGGAAAACCTGATTCAGAACATCCAGCGGCTGGCGGATATGGAGGACCCGGAACTCACTGACTTCTGGCAGCTGCTTGGCTACCATGATGCCATCACTCCGGAGATCCAGCGGTCAGCACTGGCCACAGAGGTGTTCTGGCCCTGTGAAATCTATTATCATGCCCCCGCCGATGTGCGGGATGGTCTGATTCATGCGCTGTTGT
>CASEAH010000054.1 GCA_949285935.1 uncultured Oscillospiraceae bacterium | reverse complement strand
TACAGGTGAACACTACGATGTCTGGTACTGTAACCACAAGTACGACGGAGATGAGCCATGTAGCTCTCCGAGGCTTCGGGAGGCTGAAATCAGGGATGCATTTGAAAAAGTGCTGCAAGAATGCGGCGACCTAAATCCTGTCTACACCGATGAGCGGTGGAATGAGCTGGTTCAATCCGTCACAGTTTATAGGGGTAATAACCTTATCTTCACCTTAGCAAATGGCGAGACAGTGAAGATTACCCTCTAAGCCATAGCACATTACAAGCAACGCCGCAGGGCAGCCTGCGGCGTTTTTCTATCGCAAAAATTATCCGTATCACTTTTTGGAAAAATGGTGCAAAAATAATTATCCGTATCACTTTTGAAAAAATTTGTGCATAAAAAAATATCCGTATCAAAAGTGGTGCAGCAGACAGATCATCAGAAACTGCCTTTTTCCCAGCGTCTCAAAATTGGTGCATCCTGTTCCTTGACGAGAGCCCAAACGATTGAAAAAGGACACAAAAAAGTGGGCCACCCCCGCGATTAACAGGGGTGACCCATGGATTGTGCGTCGCAATGTGATATCCATAGACGACGTCTTGATATGGTGGACCTGATCGGATTCGAACCGACGACCCCCACAATGCGAATGTGATGCGCTCCCAACTGCGCTACAGGCCCAAATGGAGGGGGATGGGATACCTGTTTATTATATTTCCTGGTATAGCGTTTGTCAATACCCGCATAGGATATAACCGGAGAAAAGTGGCAAGGGCGGTGGGACATAAGATAGTTCCGTGTGGTTGTTGACAAAAACTGCAAAGTATTATATAGTAATCTGGCTTAGGGAGTAGCTGGCATGAATTTCATGTTTATGTTGTCGTCATTCTCGATTTGCAGAAGCAAATCCGGCACATAAGTAAGCGGCAAGACTTTGCTGTGATGGTATTGCAGCGAAGTCTTTTTTTATGCCCTGCAAAAACGAAAGGAGTTACTTATGGATATCTTATGGAATTTATTGATGCTGGCTTTGGGGTTTGTGCTGCTGGTAAAGGGAGCCGATTGGTTCGTGGACGGTGCGGCGGGCATTGCCAATAAGTTCAAGATTCCCCAGCTGATTATCGGACTGACCATTGTGGCTATGGGCACCAGTGCTCCGGAAGCTGCTGTCAGTATTTCTGCGGCCTTGAAGGGCAGCGCAGAAATCACCATCGGCAATATTGTGGGCAGCAATATTCTGAATATTCTGATTATTCTCGGCCTGACTGCGGTAATTACCCCTGTGGCAGTTGCCAAGTCCACCATTCGTGTGGACATCCCCTTCATGCTGGCAATCAGCATCCTGCTGCTGGTTCAGGGTTTGGACGGCAGTGTCACCCTTTTGGATGGCATTGTGCTTCTGGTGGTCTTTGCCGGATACCTGACTTATCTCGTGATCAATGCCAGAAAAAATCCGGAGCAGCTGGAAGAAGAGCAGATCAAGAATCAATCCATCTGGATGTGCCTTTTGTGGACTGCCATTGGTTTGGTTGCCATTATCCTGGGCAGTAACTTCTCTGTGGATGCAGCCAGCAACATTGCTCGGATTCTGGGCCTGAGTGAGCGGTTTATTGGCCTCACCATCGTGGCTTTGGGAACCTCTTTGCCGGAGCTGGTGACTTCCGTAATGGCCGCAAGAAAGGGAAATGCGGATATCGCCATCGGCAATATTGTGGGCAGCAACATTTTCAACATCCTGTTTGTGGTAGGTCTGTCCTCCGTAATTGTTTCTGTGCCCTTTGCCTCTGCGTTTATTGTGGATATGATCGTGGCCATTGGCGCCGGAGTCCTTCTGTGGATTTTCAGCCTGCACAAGAAAAAGCTCATTCCTATCCACGGTGTCGTATTTCTCCTGGCCTATGCCGGATATTTTGCCTACCTGATGATGAAATAAAAAGCACAAAGCCGTTCCGGAAAAACCGGAACGGCTTGTTTTTATGCCAGGGTATTCAGAACGGCCTGAATCCGCTCCACAGTCCGGTCATAGCCCAGAATCTGCATAACGGTGTAAAGGTCCGGAGAGTTGGTTTTGCCGGTAACGGCCTGACGGATGATGGTGGAAATATCCGCCACGGTTCCGGGATAGGCCTCAGGGTTGGCCTTGTAGGCCTTCATATCCGTGGTAAATCCCATGTCACAGGTGATGGCCTTGACCTTTTCAAACCATGCATTGGCGTCGTCCTCCAGGGAGAAGGTCTTGAGGAATCTCTCCAGGGCCTCCCGAACAATGGCATCGGGGAAGGTAAAGACAGGCTTTTCCAGATATTCGTCATAGAAGAAGCCCATATAGGGCTTGGCTTCCTTCCAGGTGGCCATATCTTTTCTGGGCTTCTTTCCACCCCGACCGATGGCAAGAATCCGAATGGCATATTCTTTGTCGCTTGCCAGCTTCCGGGCAAAGTCAGCATCGAACTCCTGGGCCCACTCCAGCAGCAGGGTATAGACCTTTTCTGCGTCCATTTTGGCAATCTCGTTTTTGGAGACGTCCGTAAGCTTGGCATAGTCAAAGAGGTTGCCGGCAGGATTCAGCTTCTTGGGGCTGAACTTGAAATCGGAGGCAGGCGCCATGGGATTGGCTCTGCGCCAGTCCTCGTAATTGGAGTTGAGGAGGGTCATGATATATTCATAGACTGCCTCCACCGGGAAGCCTTCTGCCTTGTAGTAGGTCAGAGCCAGCTCCGGATCCTTCCGTTTGGACAGCTTCCGCTTGGAGTTGCCGTCCATTTTCATCAAAGGTCCGATGTGCACATACTTGGGAAGCTTAAAGCCCAG
>CASEAH010000053.1 GCA_949285935.1 uncultured Oscillospiraceae bacterium | reverse complement strand
GAACCATAAACGCATCTGTGAGAGGATAGCATTTTCAACACACCGGGCGGCATAGGTGGCCAGACGGGCCCCTTTGGAGGGGTCAAAGGTACTGATGCCTTTCATCAGCCCGATGGTTCCGATGGAAATCAGATCCTCCTGATCCGAGGTCTGGGCGTAGTATTTTTTAGACGGTTGATGCTTGTGGGTAGGGCCCCGGGCGAGTAAATCGCCTCATACTGCTGCCCCAACTTCAGGTATATGTCCAGATGGATTTCCTCCTTGGTACTCCCTTTTTTCACAACAATTTTATCCAAAATCGTCGTAAGAAGTGCCGGGTTTGGCTCCCCCTCGAAACTCAATTCCCGCTCCAGAACCCGCCGGATTTCGGCTTCATTCAGTTTCCTGTCGGCTGCCCTCTCTTCCTCCTGCCGGATGGCGGAAAGCTGACTTTCACACTCCCGGAGCCGGACATTCAGGGCATCGTTTCGCTTTTTGAACTCGGGTGCATCCAGTGCCCCGGCAATGCTCAAATCCAGCAGGCGATCCTTCTTTTTCTCAATCTCGTCCATTTCCTCCTGCACCCGGCTGCGGAGCCTGTCATAGTCCACCTCCTTGGGAACGCTGGTAATCACCTTCACCAGGGAATCGATAATCGCCTGCTTATCCTTCATCAGTTCCTTGAAGATTTCCGTGAGAATTGCGTCTACCTCACTGCTGCGGATCTGAGGGGCGGAACAGCCGGAACGGCCGTGGCTGCGGTACACCTTGCACTGCCAGACCTCCTGTTTTCCTTTTTTGTTTTCCAGTACCTGCCGGTGGAAGGTGGTGTTGTGCTCCTCGCAGATGATTTTCGTGCTGTAGGGGTAGCGGTTTTGGAAGCTTTCACCGCTGGTGTGTTCCATCATTTCTTCTCTCCTTTTTTTGTACAGAGCATTCGCCCGGTTCCATAGCTCCTCCGGAACGATGGCGGGAATGGACGGGTCGGGGTACATGACCCACTCGCTTTCATCCAGGAAGGCTTTTTTCTTGGTGCGGTAGTCAAGGCTGGAGGTCTTATTGCCGCAGTACCAGCCCTTATACTTGGGATTCTCCAAAATGTGGCGAATGGTCAGGGTGTTGAAGGCATTCCCCTCCCGGCTGGTGTAGCCCATCTCCGTCAGCTTCTTGGAGATACTCCGGGTGCCCAGCTTCTGATTTGCGTAGAGGTCGAAGATAATGCGGATAATCTCCGCTTCCCCTTCATTGATGGTCAGAACGCAGTCCTTTTTATCGTAGCCGTAGAGCTTATCGTTGCCCAGCACATGGCCGTTTTTGATGGCCTGACGGAAACCGAATTTCAGCCGTTCAGAGAGTTTTCGAATCTCATCCTGTGCAACACCCGCCATGATGACCAGACGGAATTCGCTGTCCGTATCCAGGGTGTTAATGTTGTCGTTCTGGAACAGCACGCCCACATTGTTTTCCAGCAGTTCCTGCGTATACTTGATGCTGTCCAGGGTGGAGCGGGAAAACCGGGAAATTTCCTTTGTGATGATGAAGTCAAACATCCCGGCTTTTGCGTCCCGAATCATGCGGTTGAAATCTTCCCGCTTTTTGGTGGTGCCGCCGGAGATGCCCTCGTCGATGTACCCCGGCACAAAGCGCCAGTTGGGCTTGCTCTGAATCAGCTCCGTATAATACTGCACCTGATTTTCAAGGCTGTTAATCTGTTCG
>CASEAH010000052.1 GCA_949285935.1 uncultured Oscillospiraceae bacterium | reverse complement strand
GTTATCTGCAAGTTTTTTGCTTTTCCCGGTGCCCATGGCTCCGGCTACAACTGCCCCCAGAGCTGTAAGCGGCGGACAGGTTATAGAAGCAGCACCTATAACACCGGCACCAACGGCCCCGACGATCTGGTTCCGGTTTTTTGGCCCCTCCCCCGTCAGTAAGTATTCCGTAGTGGTATCAAGGGCTACGGAAATCTGAGGTAAGCACCTGTGAAAAGAAGCGGATTTTCGCTTTCTCCATTCGCTTACTCGCGAAGGAGGGACTCCAATTGCAGCGGCAAAGTCTTTCTGCTCTTTAAATTTTTGGTCGACTAATTCAAAGAGCCGATCTACGGTATCCATTGGAATCACCTCCAAAAAATTCGAACAATTACGAATATCAGAATTTGTTTAATTGCACAAAAATTTTAAATCATAAAAATCCTAATTGACAATTGGAAAAATCGTAATTATAGTTATAACCACAAGCTAAACAACTTCAAACTAAGCCGCAAGGCAGAAAGGAGGAGGGAAGAGGATGTCTCCACTCAGCAAGATGGAGTGGCGCCTACTTACGATGTTCAGCGGATCACGGCAAACATTTAGAGTTCAATATTGCCCATACGAAGGGAATCCGGGAACTTTTTCAGCAAGCGATTGCAGAGCCGTTGTACAGAGACTGCATCATCGTGTCCTGGATCTGAAAGCGGAGTTTCCGAAAGAAACGCTCTGGCCTCGTCTCTCGTATCCAAGACCGCCCAGTACATTGCTTTTAACTCTTGATCGGAAAAGTCTTGACTGTGTTCCTCGCGAATCAGTTTCAGCTTTTTCCTGGCAGAAGCGATTGAAAAAATAAGTGCAGTCACCTTTTCCCCAGGAGTGTATCTGAAATACGGAGCGCTTTCCTGTGTTTGGGCCAATAGATTGATTAGAGCTTCTTCCAGTACAATGCAATCTTCTTCGTTGAGCTTCAAATCATCACCCCATCACCGTCAATGACGGTATTTGATAGTTACTAACTATAATATCACAGCCAAACAGGCGTTTCAAGTATTGGGGAAAGGAGGAAGAGAATGGAAATTAAAAAAATTCGGGAAGCAGCCGGACTCCGGCAATATGAGCTGGCGGAGCGTATGGGCGTCAAGCAGGCATCGGTCTCCGCGTGGGAATCCGGGGCGGCCATGCCCAGCGCCGCAAACCTTTTGAAGCTGGCCGATATTTTCGGCTGCACTGTGGACGAGATCCTGGGCCGGAAGCCCATCGGCGCGTGAAGCGCCAGGCTACCCGATGACCAAAGCATACCGCACAGAAGGAGAAAAGACCATGACGGACGCGGACAAGACCATTTACAAAATCTGCCGGGAGCAGGCCGGCTACACCCAAGAGCGGGCGGCGGAGCTGCTCAGCTGCTCCGTGCGGCAGCTGGCCCGGTATGAAGCCGGGGAGGCCCAGGTGCCGGACGATCTGGCCTATGCCATGGTGCGGCTCTACAACAGCCAGTACCTGGCGGTGGAGCATCTGCGCCTGGTGAGCCAGTTGGCGGCCAGCATCATCCCGGCGGTGGAGCCGGTGTCTTTGCAGACGGCGGCCATGCGGCTTTACAACACCGTGATGGACTTTGTGGAGGCCCACCCGGACCGGAAGCTGCTGCGGATCGCGGAGGACGGGATCATCACACCGGAGGAGCGGCCAATCCTGGACGAGATCCTGGAGGAGCTGCGCACATTGAGCAAGGTCTGCTTTGAGGTGCAGGCCGCGACAGAAAGAGAGGTTTGATATGCCAAAGGTAAAACTGGGGCGTGACCCGGAGCTGGAACGCCGGGAAACTGCCCGGAAGATCTTCACCCATCGGATGATCGATGCCGGCGTGCCCACCAAGAAGGCCCTGGGCGAGCGTGTGGGGCTGGATCGGCAGGTGATCGCCCGCCGGATGCAAAAGGGTGACTGGCGCCTGGACGAGCTGGCCAGGGTGCAGAAGATCCTGCGCTTCACGCCAGAGGACCTGATGGCCATGGTAAAGCAGTGACGCCATGGGAAGAAGCATAAAAAAAGAACGCCCCGAGGCGGCCACCTCAAGGCGTTCAGTTCCGGGGCTTGCGCCCGAGAACGACAGCAAAGTTATAGTACCACACTTTGCCCGGAAATGCAAGTCCCGCACTACCATCAGGGAGGGGGTGACCCTCTTATGACGATCTGGGAGTTTGCGTTTGTCCTGGTTGGCG
>CASEAH010000051.1 GCA_949285935.1 uncultured Oscillospiraceae bacterium | reverse complement strand
TTCTTTGTAGGAATGCTTTAAGGCAGCTGTATGTATGAAAGACGGACCCACCTGCATTGCGGGCGGGTCCGTCTTTCATATGGAAAAAGCCACAGACATATGCCGGATCAATGATTTCATGAGCAGAAAAAGAGCCGAAGCCTCATTTGGTTCCGGGTCCTGCCGGCAGAAAAACGGCTATGGCGTTACTTTGATGCAAACAGCAGCAGAAAGATAAAAAGGCAATGTCTAAAACGAGATGCAGCGCCAGGCACTGTTGGACAAACAGTAAGGGGAAGATCATTATTTTTTGACACAGGCAGAAACCGGAAAAATAGAAGCAAAGGATTTTGCTTCAGAGCCTTGACTGATGGAAAGCTTGAACACTTTTGGTTGGCCCGGATGCAGGCGATCTTTGGGCAAAAAGAAAGAGCCTGGAACACAAACTGCGTCCAGACTCAGTCTGGTGGCGGAGGTGAAGAGATTTGAACTCTTGCGCCGGCAGAGCCGACCTACCGGATTTCGAATCCGGACCCTTCAACCACTTGGGTACACCTCCACATTTCTGACATGCGGCCTGCCTGCACACAGATTTACAGCAGTAAGGCTTTTGAGCGGAGCAGGCCCTGTTAACTGCACAAAAATTCTCTGTCTGTATGGCTTCCTTCAGAAACTATACATAAGAATACTATATTTCCTTTAAAATTTCAAGTGCAAGCATATATTTTTAAAAAAAATATTGACTTCCCAGGATGAATGTGGTAAAATGATAAAGCTGTCAAAAACAGTAACAATTTCAGACAAATGCGCTTGTAGCTCAGCTGGATAGAGTGTCTGACTACGAATCAGAAGGTCGGGGGTTCGAGTCCCTCCAAGCGCGCCAAAATCACCAGGTTCCATCAGGAACCTGGTGATTTTTATTTATTTCTTTCCAATGAAGAAGAACTGGTTGGAGAAAAACAATTGGTATGGGTACAGGTTAAAAGCCAGACGCAGCAGGGGAAGAAGTAATTTTGTCCTTTACAATTAAAAGCCTGAGATATACAGAGGATTGGGCTTTTTATATGACTTGGGACCGCAGCGAGAGTCATCGGCTCTGATCATATGAGCGGTGAAGATAAAATAGTGGTCGTACATACAAAGCACAGCAAAATAGATGTAGCAGGATATACAAAAATATTGTTAAATAAATAACGAGATTTGTGACGGAAGAATATGTTAAATATTTAACGATGGTGGTATAATAAAGCTGGATTCAGGATAATCTGATAGAAATCTATTTAACAGGAGGCAGCATATTATGGCGGATAAAAAGCTTGAAGTGAAAAATGAAAAAGAACTTGATGTAAACGCCACCATTGACGCCCTTGTGCAAAAGGCGCAGAAAGCCCTGGAAGAAATGCTGAAACTGGATCAGGAAGATGTGGACCGAATCGTTCAGGCTATGGCTCTGGCTGGGCTGGATAAGCACCAGGAGCTGGCCCGGATGGCGGTGGAGGAAACCGGCCGCGGCGTTTACGAAGATAAAGTCATTAAAAATATGTTTGCCACGGAATATATTTACCACGATATCAAAAAGGAAAAGACCGTGGGGATCCTGGAAGAGAATGAAATGGAAGGCTATGTGGAAGTGGCCGAGCCGGTAGGCGTTATTTGCGGCGTTACCCCCACTACCAACCCCACCTCCACCACTCTCTTCAAATGCATCATTGCCATGAAGACCCGCAATCCCATTATTTTCGGGTTCCATCCATCGGCACAAAAATGCTCCGCCGAGGCGGCCCGGATCGTCCGGGACGCGGCTATAGCGGCGGGAGCGCCTGAAAACTGTATCCAGTGGATTGAAACGCCCAGTGTGGCGGCCACGGGCGCTTTGATGAATCATCCCGGCGTGGCGACCATCCTGGCAACCGGCGGCCCCGGCATGGTCAAAGCGGCCTACAGCTGCGGGAAGCCGGCCCTGGGTGTGGGCCCCGGCAACGTGCCCTGTTATATTGAAAAAACTGCCGATCTGGAGCAGGCCTGCACCGATCTGATGATGAGTAAAACCTTTGACAATGGCATGATCTGTGCATCGGAACAGGCAGTGATTGTGGACAAGGAGCTGCAGGCTGATTTTGAAGCCTTTATGAAATCCAACAACTGTTATTTCCTCAACAAGGAAGAGACAGAAAAGCTGACAGCTTATATGTTCCCGGAGGAAGGAAAGGGCGTTTACGCGCCGGTGGTAGGGAAGAGCGCCAACTGGATCGCTGAACAGGCGGGCCTCACCGTCCCGGAAAAAACCAAAATTCTCATTGCGCCCCTTCCCGAACCCAGCGAAAAGCACCGCCTCAGTTATGAGAAGCTGAGCCCCGTACTGGCTTACTTTGTGGCGGACAGCCATGAACAGGGCTTTGCCTATGCCAACAAGATGCTGGAACTGGGAGGGTTGGGCCATTCCGCCGTCATCCATACCCGGGACAGGGAACTGGCCGACGCCTACGGTGTTGCCATGAAAGTGGGACGGATCATTGTCAACAGCCCCTCCAGCCAGGGCGCCATCGGCGATATCTACAATACCAACACCCCCTCTCTGACCCTTGGCTGCGGTTCCTACGGGAAAAACAGCGTTTCACAGAACGTTACTACCGTCAACCTCATCAATAAGAAGCGCATCGCCAAGAGGAGGGTGAATATGCAGTGGTTCAAGATCCCTCCCAAGATTTATTTTGAGGAGGACTCCATCCAGTATCTGGAGAAGATGCCGGACATCAGCCGGGCCTTCATTGTCACCGACCCCATGATGGTCAAACTGGGGAACGTGGATAAGATCCTCTACTATTTGCGCAAGCGTCCCGATTATTGCCACAGCGAGATTTTCTCCGATGTGGAAAGCGACCCCAGCGTGGACTGCATCATGCGGGGCGTCGCAGCCATGAACGCGTTCCAGCCCGATGTCATCATTGCCATCGGCGGCGGCAGCGCCATTGATGCCGCCAAGGGAATGTGGCTCTTCTACGAGCATCCCGATACCAGCTTTGATGGTTTGCGCCAGCGGTTCCTGGATATCCGCAAGCGTGCCTTCCACTTCCCCAAATTGGGGACCAAGACCAAGCTGGTGGCGATCCCCACCACCTCCGGCACCGGCAGCGAGGTGACCAATTTCTCAGTTATTACCGACAAGCAGAACGGCAATGTCAAATATCCCCTGGCCGATTATGAGCTGACCCCCGATGTAGCCATTATCGACCCCCAATTCTGTACCTCCATGCCCAAGAGCATTACCGCCGATACAGGGCTGGATGTCCTGACCCATGCGATTGAGGCCTATGTTTCTGTAATGGCCAGCGACTATACCGACGGCCTGGCGCTCCACGCCATCGGGATGGTCTTCGAGTATCTGCCCCGGGCCTATAACAACGGAATGGATCAGGAAGCCCGTGAGAAGATGCACAACGCCAGCGCCATCGCCGGTATGGCTTTTGCCAACGCTTTCCTGGGGCTCAACCATTCTATGGCCCATAAGCTGGGCGGCGAGTACCACATCCCCCATGGGCGGGCCAACGCCATCCTGCTGCCCTATGTGATCCGGTACAACGCCCGGAAGCCTGCCAAGTTTGCCTCCTTCCCCAAATATCGCAAGTATATTGCCGACGAAAAATACGCCAAGATCGCCCGGTATCTGGGCCTGCCAGCCTCTACCACGGAGGAGGGTGTAGAGAGTCTCATCAAAGCGGTCAAGGACTTGTGCGCCCGCCTGGGACGGCCTGCTACGATTCGGGAATGCGGAGTCAATGAGCAGGAATTCCTTTCCAAGCTGGAAAGCCTCAGCTACAAGGCATTTGAAGACCAGTGCACGGTGGCAAACCCTGTGTATCCCATGGTCAGCGAGATCCAGGAGCTGTACAAGGAAGCTTACTATGGCCAGTAATGCTGCCGGAAAGCAAACGATTTCAACCTTGGATTTTTAGAAAAAAGGTCTGCGCCGATTTTGATTCCCGGCGCAGACCTTTTTCATCTTGACAAAAAGCCGATAGAGAAATATACTGGTTCAAAATCAGAAAAAGGAGCGGATCCGCTGTGAAAATTGCCCAGGACCTGACCCAGCTGGTAGGAAATACCCCACTGATGGCTTTGAACAACTATTCTGCGGCCTGTGGGCTGAAAAAGCCGCTGGTTGCCAAACTGGAGTCCTTTAACCCCCTTTCTTCCGCCAAGGACCGGGTGGGTGTGGCGCTTCTCCGGGATGCGGAGGAGAAAGGCCTGCTGGGGAAGGACACCCTGATTATCGAACCCACCAGCGGAAACACCGGCATCGCCCTGGCCTTTGCCGCCACAGCCCGGGGCTATCGGCTGATCCTTACCATGCCTGAAACCATGAGTGCCGAGCGCCGTAACCTTCTCAAGGCTCTGGGCGCTGAAATCGTCCTCACTGATGGCGCACTGGGGATGCAGGGGGCCATCGACAAAGCCGAGCAGCTCCACCGGGAGAACCCGAACTCCTTTATCCCCGGGCAGTTTACCAATCCCGCCAATCCCGCCGCCCATATGGCTACCACTGGTCCTGAAATCTGGCGGGATACCGACGGCAAGGTGGAAATTTTTGTGGCGGGGGTAGGTACCGGGGGCACCATTACCGGGACGGGCCGGTACCTGAAAAACCAGAACCCCGATATTCAAGTGGCAGCAGTGGAACCTGCGGCTTCTCCGTTGCTGTCCGGCGGCAAGGCGGGACCCCATGGGCTGCAGGGGATTGGGGCCAACTTTATCCCTCCTGTGCTGGATACAGGCGTTTATGACCGGGTGATAACCGTCACCGACCAGGATGCCCGGAATACTGCCCGGCTGCTGGCCCGTACCGAAGGCCTGCTGGCAGGGATCTCGGCGGGAGCGGCCGTATGGGCAGCCACCTGCGTGGCATCAGAGCCGGAAAATCAGGAAAAAATGACGGTGGTCCTCCTGCCCGATACCGGGGAGCGGTATTTGTCTACGGGTTTGTTTGACTAAGGCTCTTCTATATGCAGATCCCTCTCTGCCAAACCGGGGGACGTCTCAGGACGTGCCGCATTTTATTCCGCTCGCATCAGCGACTCATAATCCGTAAACGGATAATTCGCCGTTCTGGCACAAAGTTTTTTATTCCGGTTAACTTGCTGTCAGGAATCCGCTTCACCGGATGCTTGGCGTTAAAGTTTTTTACCAGGTGCCCTCACCGAAAAGCTGGTGGTTCCCTGCGCAATTAAAAACGTCCTCCGTATGCTGCCCGGCATACGGAGGACGTTTTGTTCTGTTGCCGCTTTAGCGCAAAGACAACCCCCAACTCTGCTGGGGAGGATAGAAAAGCTTTAGCTTCAAGAATCGGGCGAAGCGAGAAAAGAGCAGCAACTTTATGATTGCCAAAAAGTTGATTTTAAAAAACAACGCCCGTTTGCGGGCTGCGGGGCAAGTAATACAAGTGGCAGATCTTTCGGTGCCTCTTGGTATGATGCCCTTCCAGGGCTTTCCCAAGCCTCCGGCTAAGCCGGGAATCATGACCCGCTTCAGAGAAAAAATAATCCGACTCTGCAGGGGAGCGTAAAAAGCTTCAACTTCCAGTATTGGGCAGAGCGAAAAGGAGAGTAAAAACAATCTTCTTGCAGCGTAAGAGCCGATTAGGTGCGCCAAGTGCCCGTCTGCGGGCTGTGGAGCAGGTGATGCAAGCTCAGTGACTGTCTCCTGAGAGGTTTGCCTGCCGACATCATGCCCCTTCAAGGCTTGATTGTCAAGATCCCCATAGAGCTTCCGCTCTGCTGGGGAGTATAAAATAGCTTTACGCATGGAGCACAGCAAACTGCCAGACAAAGGCTGACAGACAGATGCATTTTACTGAAAAAGTATTGCCCGTTTCCGGGCGACGGGGCAGGCGATGCAGGAGGCAGGCGCAGCACAGAAAACAATACGGGTTTGATGCGCTTCAGGAGGAAGAACGTTCTTCCAGCCGCGCCAGATGTTCCTCCAGCTCCGCGATGCGGGCATTGAGGCGGTTGAGCTCCTGGGCCACCGGATCGGGAATATGGACCTGATCCAGCAGGGAATTGTCAGGACGGGAGCCATCGCCGCACCGGACGGTTTTTGCAGGCACGCCCACGGCGGTGCATCCTTCATCCAGAGCCTTGAGCAGGACGGCTCCTGCCGCAACTTTGCAGTTGTCTCCCACTGTAAAGGGTCCCAGGATTTTGGCGCCTGCTCCTACCAGTACATTTTTTCCCAGGGTGGGGTGGCGCTTGCCCTTGTCCTTGCCGGTGCCTCCCAGGGTTACTCCCTGATAAATGGTGCAGCCATCTCCCACAACGGCAGTCTCTCCAATGACCACCCCTGTACCGTGGTCAATGAGGATCCCACGGCCCATCTGAGCGCCGGGATGGATCTCAATGCCGGTGAGAAAGCGGGCAAACTGAGAGAGAAAACGGGCCAGGAAAAAGCGCTTGTGCTGGTAGAGCCAGTGAGCGGGGCGATGGAGCATCAGGGCATGCAGTCCCGAGTAAAGAAGCAGGACCTCCAGATTGCTGCGGGCAGCCGGGTCTCGCTGCCGGACAGCGGCAATGTCCTGTTTGAGACCATTGAACATAAGAAAACCTCCTGAGAAGATTGGTGATATGATTTTAAATTAGTTTAGCGAATTAAAGCGATAATGGGAACACTATAGCACACCCCGTAAAAATTTGCAAGAGACGATGCGCTGAAACAATATATGCCTTTTTCCCTGCACAGGTTACAAAATAGAGTTTTCAGGTCCCGGCGGTATATGGCCGGCAGCAGATTTAAAAGGCAGCGGGGCACTGGTAGGCCGCTGATGTGATTCAGTCCGATGGCTCAAGGCTTGGGACAGCCTTATTTTCCAGGACTTCACAATGCTTTGGATTTTTTCGGGCAATCCGCAAGTGCTTTGATACTATGCCGACAGTCAGGTCCTGGTAAATCTGAAAGCTTGAATAAAGGGATGCTGGCCGAAAAAGAATGCGCAAAAAAACGATCCCTCAAAGAAGCCCTCTTCCTTTGAAGGACGATTTTTATTGTTTGCCTCTCATTCTTTGTGCAGAGCGTCATTGCATTTTATTTTGGAACAGCCCATCATGCCGGTAAGTCTCTTAATGGGTCCTGAAAATTCTGCCGCCTGGATCACCCGCCCCACAGCCCGTAAACAGGCGTTTGCGTACCCCAAAAAACTTTTTCCGTGCGGCAGAAATTTGTTTATTTTCCGCTTCCCATGACGGCTGAATTTAAAGTTCTTTACTCTTTCCGGCAGAGCGGGAGCCATTGCAACAAGCACATAACAGAAAACCGCGCCCGGTACTCCTGTTTCAGGAGAACCGGGCGCGGCTTTTGTTAAAATAAAATGCTGTGAAAAATTCCGAAAGAGGCGGAAGGGTCAGTTATTGGGGTTTTGATTCTGGTTCTGACGCAGACGGATGTGGACTTCCCGCAGCTGCTGTTCGGTAACAGGGCCGGGTGCGCCCATCATCAGATCCTGAGCGTTGGAGTTCATGGGGAAGGCAATGACCTCCCGGATGTTTTCCTCTTCCGCCAGAAGCATGATGATCCGGTCTACGCCGGGAGCCATTCCCGCATGGGGGGGAGCGCCGAAGCGGAAGGCGGTATAGAGGGAGGGGAACTTTTTGCTCAACTCCTGCTCCGAGTATCCTGCGATGCGGAAGGCTTCCGCCAAGGTATCCACATCATGGTTACGCACAGCGCCGGAACTCAGTTCCACACCGTTGCAGACAATGTCATACTGATAAGCCAGAATATCCAGGGGTTCCTTGGTCTTGAGGGCCTCCAGACCGCCCTGAGGCATGGAGAAGGGATTGTGGGTAAAGCCGATCTGGCCGGTAAGCTCATCTTCCTCATACATGGGAAAATCGGTGATGTAGCAGAACCGGAAGGCGTCCTTCTCCAGAAGATCCAGCCGCTTACCCAGCTCGGTGCGGATCTGACCAGCCAGCTTGGGCGCTGCCTTGGCGCTGTCCGCAATGAAATACAGAACGTAGCCGGGTTTGAGATCTGCCAGGATGGCCAGTTCCGTCCGCTGGTCGTCGGTGAGGAACTTATCAATGGGTCCGTGGTATTTCATATCTTCGTCCACTTTGACATAGCCCAGGCCCTTCATGCCAATGGAAGAGGCGAACTCCGCCATCCCGTCAAAGAAGCTCCGGGGCTGGGAGGCACAGCCGGGAACGCCGATGGCCCGGACGGTGCGGCCGCGGAAAGGAGCGAAGTCACTGTGGACAAACATATGGCTGATATCAATGATCTTCAGGGGATTGCGCAGGTCTGGCTTGTCGGTACCGTATTCCAGCATGGCCTGGGAATAGGTGATTCGGGGGAAGGGAGCGGGAGTGACCTTTTTATCGGAGAAGGTGGTGAAGACGGAGGTCATCACTTCCTCCGCCACGGCAAAGACATCCTCCTGGGTAGCAAAGGCCATTTCAAAATCCAGCTGGTAAAATTCCCCAGGTGAACGGTCAGCCCGGGCATCCTCATCCCGGAAGCAGGGGGCGATCTGGAAGTACCGGTCAAAGCCCGAAACCATCAGCAGCTGTTTAAAAATCTGGGGAGCCTGGGGCAGGGCGTAAAACTGTCCCCGGTGTTTGCGGCTGGGGATCAGATAATCCCGGGCCCCTTCCGGGGAGGAAGCGGAGAGAATAGGGGTCTGAATTTCCAGAAAGCCCATTTCCTCCATTTTGCGGCGCATATGGGCGATGACCCGGCTGCGCAGAACAATATTGTCGTGGACCTTTTTGTTCCGCAGGTCCAGATAACGGAAGCGCAGGCGCACCTCCTCCTTGGTGGCGGTGCTGGCGGGAATCTCAAAAGGCAGGCAGCCGTAGGAACGGCCCAGGAGAGTCAGGTTTTCGGCAATCAGTTCCACCATGCCGGTGGCAAGACGGGGGTTTACCGTATCGGGATCGCGGCGCACCACAGTGCCGGAGACAGAGATCACCGCTTCCCGGTTAACGCCGGACAAGAGGGCTTCGTCGTGTACCACCACCTGGAGGATGCCCGACTCATCCCGGAGGTCCACAAACTGGATCCCCCCGTGGTCCCGGACGTTTTCCACCCAGCCGGCTACCCGCACCTGCTGGTTCAGATTATTTTCACTCATCTCCCCGCAGGCGTGTGTACGATACTGGTTCTTGGAAATCGTCATCATCGGTCACCCTTTCTATCATCGGTCTTGAGAAGATGGTCCCTGCACCGGCCTGCTTCGGATCTTGTAATCCGACCAAAGAAGGGCAGGGGGTATTGGTTATTATAACCGGAAAAGTGTATTTTGTCGATACAAAAACCGCCAATCTTTTCCACTCTTTGCCGCACTAACTTGTGGAATTGTGATGCCGCCCATTCCCGAATCGTGGCAAATGATAGAATTCGGGCAAAAACGTATAAAATTCCCTGCTTTTACCAGCATCCCAAAGACAAGAAACCCTGTGGGGAATTCCTGCCGGAAGCTAAAATGAAGAGAAGGAGGAGATGCGGCATGGTTATCCGGCAGCGGCAAACGCCCCGGAACTCAGTCCAGCTGAGGCATGCCGGAGAAAATGGCGGGATCGGGACGGCGGTGGGAATCTTTGGGGTAAGCCAGCCCGCCCATTTTCCGGGAATGAGCGGCCTTGAGCTCTTCCACCTTTTGGGGATGTTCCAGCAGGTCCAGCAGCATGCAGGCGGTGGCTTTTACCTGAGCCACCACAGCGGTATAGGCCGCAGGCATATTCATCTGCCGTGTGGCGTCCAGGGTATGCAGAGCGGTACCCTGGGCGATGTTGGCTACATAGATGGAAACATGGGGCACCACCCAGGAAACGTCTCCTTCATCGGTAGCTCCGCCCACATACCCTTCCACAGGAGGGAGAGGATGGATTTCCGTATCCAGGCCGGAGCCATTCCCAAAGGCCAGGGCGGCCTTCTGTTCCTCGGGAGAAAAATCCGGGGCCCCCACCGCTTCCAGCCATTTCTGGGCCAGCTGGGCATATTCACGGATCAGGACCGTATTATAGGTGCGGTCCAGGCAGCGGGATTCATAGGTGCAGCCGGCGGCCAGTGCGGCCCCACGGGCACAGTCTTCCACCCGGCGGGCCACCTCGTTGGCAGTGGGGACCTGAGCGGCCCGCACGCAGTAGCGGGTGGCTGCCAGATCCGGCACAACATTATAGGCGCCGCCGCCCTGGGTATATACATACTGGATCCGTACGTCAGGGGTAACATGTTCCCGGAGGTAGTTGCAGGCCACATTCATGATTTCTGCCGCATCCAGTGCCGACCGGCCCTCCCAGGGGCAGTCTCCGGCATGGGCGGAGCGCCCGTGAAAGGTGTAATCCATCAGGATGGTTGCGGAAGCCGCATCAAAGTTGACCCGGTTGCTGTCATGGGCATGGAAGCCCACCGAGCAGTCCACGTCGTCCAGGAGTCCCTGGCTGACATAGTAGGCTTTGGCGCCGTAATTCTCCTCTGAGGGGGTACCGTAGACCCGCAGCGTTCCCTCTATGCCGGACTGCTCCATGGCTTCCCGAAGGGTCAGGGCGCACCCCACTGCCGCGGCGGAAAAAAGGTTATGGCCGCAGCCATGACCGTTGCCGCCTGCTTCCAGGCAGGAGAGAGCGGGCAGAGCGTCATATTCGCACAGCAGGGCAAGCACCGGGCCGTGGCCGCTGCCATATTGGGCAATAAATCCGGTGGGGAAGCCCCCGGTTCCCCGGGTGACGGAAAAGCCGTTTTCTTCCAGAAGCTGTGTCAGATACCGGGCCGACCGGGCCTCCAGGGGACCTACTTCGGCATAATGCCAGATGGTGTCTCCCACCTGGGTCATCAGGGGCTTCAAACGATCGGCCGCCGCCAGGGCCAGCTGTTGAGCCTGGGAAAAATCCATCCTTCATTCCTCCTTAAGTGGTTATTTTTCTATCATAGCACGGGCAAGGGGCGTCTTCAACCGTCAGCCATCAAATCTTTCTCTCCGGCTCCGTTCTGAAAGAAAAAAGTTACGTGAAGAGGGTTAGCATGTCAGGGAATACGAAGGATATTGAACGTTTGGAGTGATTTGCGCTGTACATTCCATTGCCGGTGCGGCAGTGTTTTTAAGGGCCCTGCAAGAGGCGGATACAGGCAAGCGCCCAGAGGAGCATTGGCTTTTATTTTCCAGCCTGCAAAGAGGCAGCCGCCTTTTCCGAAATGCTTTCCATCCTTTTAAGTCTGCCCATGCAAGGGCTGTCTCTCCCGCTGGAAGCAAAGGATTTTGCAGACAGCCTCTCCCACAGGATCGATGCGCACCTGCCCAATCAGACCCAGATCTGGGCTGACCTTACAGTCAGGTCTGAATCAACAGCCAAACCAGATTTGCAGCAAAGAGGCGTTTCCGGCCATGTTAAGCCGGACAGAATTTCATACGGGCCGGCTTCTTGCAAAAAAGGAACAAAGTTCTGTTTTGCAGCTCCCTTCTTCCATCCCGCTGTTCATGGTTTGTAAAACAGGCTTCCATGCTGCGGTGGCAGCTTCCTGTTATGAAAAAGTTTTGTTTATACCTCTCTTTGTGCAATATTTCTGGGGGGAAAATGTTTTGGCCTTCCGCCAAAGTATCTGCCCTATACCAGTGTGCGGATGGTAAAGAATACAGCGCAGCTGCGGCAGTTCCCTGCTGTGAAAATTTTCTTTGCTCCTCTATTGTGTAGAATTTCTGAGTAAAACTGTTTTGACATCCCTCCAAAATGCCGGGCAGGTACGGCATGTGAAAAGTAAAAAATACAGCGCCTCGTGAAACAAAAGCCTGCAAAACAGCCCTGCGGGAACGCGGCTTCCAAGGGCATAAAAGCGCGTTATAAATATAAGCCTTCCGCCCGGCTTTGATTCCGTGCGAAAGGCTCAGGTTTACCGTTATGTAGAAGTACGGCTGGCGTTGGCAGCGACATTAAGCGGCATTTGCTTCCGGGTTTTCCGGTGAGGAAGTGGGAGCGGTCGGGATCTCCTCATCCGGGGAAACCTGCGGATCCGTCGGCTGCTCTTCAGACATGCCCTCTTCCTGGAAAGGCTCCTCCCCACTGTTGTCACTGTTGTCACTGTTGTCGGCGGTACCGATCCGCTCTTCCTGACGGCGGATGGCATCCTCCAGGAAAGCATCCGCCACCTCGGGACCGAAGGTCTCCAGCATTTCATCGTAGCCGCCGGGAAGCCAGCCGTCAGCGGGATCAGGCTTCAGCTTTACCACTTCCGCCAGTTCCGACAGGGAAGCCTCATTCAGATCCCACTGGAACCGATCATGGATGGACAGGGAATAGTGCATATTGGGACCTGTTCCGGTGAACTCCAGAAAATCCAGCCGCTGGGAAAGTCCGGCCTGCTGCAGAAGATTCATAAGGATACGGCACTGGGCGGCAAAGCTTTCCTTATCAGGGAATTCCGGCAGCAGCTGCAGAGTGACGCTGGTATATGAGGGCAGGTAGTCCTGGTCACTGTTGGTCAGCAGATCGGGCTCAGCATAGAGATGAGTGTCCGCTCCTGAAATGATTCCCGCATCCTTCAGGACCTGATACAGCTCGTCATTCAGCTGTTGAGTCATCACCTCCTCCGATTGGTGGCGGCGGGGGCCCCAGTACTCCAGTACACGCGGCAGGCAGGCCGCACCGATGCTCCCGCATACCAGAACAAAACACAGGAAAATGCCGAACACATCGTAACGGTAGGCATGATTTTTGCTCAGGCAGAAGCGAAGGATGATCTCCGCCCCCAATACAATAAGCAGAAGAGGGGGGAAGAGAAAGAGAAGACGAAAATCAAACTCGGGAAGGAACATCAGCGCCAGGATCAGCAGTCCGGTGACGATGAGGGCCAGCCCCATGGTAAAGGTACCTACCCGGCGCGGCTGCGGGGTGTCGGGAGATGGGCTGCGGCCGTTCCGGGATCCTTTGGCAGTATTACGCCGCGGGTTTCCGGAGGGATCTCCGCCGTCGCGGGATTTGCTGGCGTCACCTTTGCCTTTTATCTCTGGACCTGTCTGGGAATAGGAGGCAGAAGAAGGGGAGGGCGCATCGGGATAGGGGCAGAAGGTTCCGGACGAAGCGGGACGGTAAGGCTCCCGTTCCCGGGAAAGCTCCCCGGCAGGCTCTTTCTCCGATGGCCGGGCTCCGTCTGTGGGGCGGCTCGACCTGGAAAGGGAGGCCGATCCGGATGATTCATGCGCCGAAGGATCCGAAAATGACGTATTTCCCGAATTTTGGTGGTCTGAAACCGGAGAAAAGGCTTCCGAATGGTTTGTTTCCTGCCGGTGAGGCGGGTCAATGGTTGGACAGGAAATATCAGTAGGAGCAGGAACGGCTTCCGGATTGTCCGGCATAGGGTCCGGCTGCCGGAGCGTCTCCGCGTTTTCAATGTTCCGGTTAAGATTCATGATGATTTTCCTCCTCTGTGTCAGGATCCTCGGGCAAGTGGGAACCACCCTTGTATTCTGTAAAGTCGTCGTCATAGGGAAGGGGATTTTTCCCGCGGATCAAATGGATGCCCAGGAAGATAATGGCAAAGGCCACCAGCAGGGTAGGCAGAGCTTGGAGAAGATCCATCAGGAAAGGGAACGTCTCCCATAGATAACGGGAGAAATGCCGCAGCAGGAAACCGTCATACAGGATATACACTCCCACGGCGATGCAAAGGCCGCCTGCAAGGACCTGGCGCTTGCGGAAAAGGTTGAGAAGGGGTTCAAAATCTCCGCCCAGAATCATATCGTCCGGCAGGGCGCACAGCTGTTCATAGGTCATTTTGCGCAGGTTCAGGGTCTCAAAGAAGGAGTAGAACCAGATAACAGGGCAGAGAAACAGAAAGAATTCCAGACCCGAGATGGTGCAGAAGGCAACGGTGCCCCAGAAGAGGAGCATAATGGAGACGCCCCGGTTCATCAGCCCCATGTACATTTCCCCGGCGCCCGGGACAAAAGCGCACAGCAGGGAGAACAAGCTACTTCTTTTCATTGGCGAATACTCCTCTCAAATCAATGCTGTTCAGAAAACGGGAAAGGTTCTCAGACACATTCCCGGAAAAGTCTCTGGCCATTTCGGAAAAGGAATGCGTGGCTCCGCTGAGGTTTTCCAACCGTTGGCCATCCGGGCGGAAGGCGATGGTGTTAAACACACCGGTGACCCACATGATCATGGCGATGCAGGCTGCCAGCGCAGCGGAAAAATACTTGTTCATCCATAGCTGACGGGCGCGCCGGCGGATTTTTGCCAGAATTCCTTCCCGGAGAAGATCCGGCGCCTCCAGAAGAACGTCATCAGTCAGCAGCCGGGTGTACCGGTCCAGGCAGGCGTCGCAGTAGGCCAGATGCTCCGCCGCTTCCAGCCGGCCCAGTTCATCCATTTGCCCCTCCACCAGCTGGCGCAGGGCAAAATTGGTCAGGTGTCCGCTTTTGGTAAAGCGCTCTGCCATTACGTTTTCGCCTCCTTCAGCATTTCCCGCAGCATCAGCCGCGCGCGGTAAATTTGTGTTTGTACGGTTTTGGGCGGTCGCCCCAGGGCCCGGGCGATTTCCGCCACGCTTTTTTCCTGGAGGAAAAACTGCACCGAAACCTGCAGATAAGGCTCTTTCAGGGAATAAATTTTGTCCCGGATGATTTGCTCGCCCTCCGCCGCAATGTAGCGGTTATCCGGGCTGTCCTCCGGGGTGTCGGGACGCTCAGGAGAGTCCTCGTCCTCCAGCTGCACCCGCCGGGCATAGGCACTTTTCAGATAATCCCGGGCTTTGTTGGCCGCGATTCGGGCCAGCCAGGGCTTCAGATCCTCCTCCCGGCAGCTGCCAATGTGGGTGTAGGCCGACAGAAAAGTGTCCTGGGTGAGGTTTTGCGCTTCAAAATGATCCCGAACCATTTGGAAGCAGATGGTATATACCAGGCGCTGATACTGAAGAACCACCTGGTCAAACTTTTCGTTTGTCATCCTTTGCTGCCTCACCACACTTCCAACAAGTTTCCCTGCCTATGTAACGACACGGGGGAAAGGTTTACTTCATCTGCATGATTTTTTTGTCAAAAATTTGTTTCCAAGAGGCTGCACGGTACCTACTGCTCTCCCACAGAAGGCCAGGTGAAGAAAAAGATAAGTAAAAAAAAAGGTTGTTCCAAAGAAAACGTGCCCTGCCATAAAAATTCTGTCAGCAGCTTGGGGAAGTATGGCCATAGGGAGCTGTCCAAAGTGCCGGAAACCGTATGTAAATTATTTAAGAAGTCCATGCGTCCAAGGGAAAGGCCATTGCAAAACATGGAACAGGGTAATCCCGGCTGCAAATGGTTTTACAAAATGCAGTATTGCTATGATCCAATATCCGCGACTGTTTGGCGAAGCAAAAACAGGCAGCAGATTTTACATCCGCTGCCTGTTTAAAAGTGTTTTATACATCTGACCGCCAAGACTGATATCAGCCGAAATTAAGATTGGGAAGAAGGCTGATGATGATGGTAAAGGCAAACAGGACCGTAAATCCACCGCACAAAATCAGATAACCCCTCCGGGCAGTAGCCCGAACAATGTTGCGGGAGATACCGCCAAAAAGTGCGCCGCCTGCCAGCAGTCCCAGAAATACAAAAAGCACCTGCCATTCCAGAATCCCCAGCAGCCCCAGCCGCGCCAAGTGGGGAGACAGGATCTGCCCCATTATATTGAACAGGGGCAGCACCACCAAAGGCAGAATGGCCATGGCGGTAGCCTTGCGTCCCGCCCGGACAAAGAGATACCACAGGATAAAACACAGGATCACAACAACGCCGGATTCCAGGAACATGCTTCCGCCTCCTTCTGGACTGATAGAATCAGGATTACTCGCAGGCAGCCTTCATGACCTTCATGGCAGCGGCCACACCGTCGGCAGAGCCGCTTACAAAGCAGATCATATCACCCTGCTGATAGACTACGGAGTTCTCCTCCAATACCGCCAGCTGCTCAGGAAGGTAGCCGTCATAGCTGGCAGTCAGATCGTCGATCCGCTTTTGGATCATTTCGTTGGCAGCGTCAATGGTTTCCTGTTTGCTGTCCACCAGACGGAAGATGGCTACCTCTTCAGCGGTCCAGGCGCTGCTGACATAGATTTTGTAGCTTTTGACCACCTTGGAATCCACCGTGTAGTAGTTGGACAAGACTTTTTCACTTACCTCCACCATTTCGGCAGCGGGGGCCAGCGCAGCCAACGTATCGTCGGCAAGCTGTGCAGGGTCAACGTTTTTGGAGGGCGTCTCGCTTTCTCCATCGGAACTACTGCATCCCGCCAGCATGGAGAGGCCCAAAACCACAGCCAGAAGCAGTGCCAATACTTTTTTCATAAGGATCACCTTTTGTCTTTCTTTTTTAAGATTATTATAGTCAATTGTCCCATCCGGGGCAAGTAACCGGGGAAAAATTACTCAGCCGGCACGGGTTCAGCCGCATGGGTGCGGAGATAGTCAAACCACTTCCGGTACCAGGTTGCGCCGAAGTGGATGCCGTCAGCCGGGCTGGCCTCTGCGTAAAGCGCCCCCGTCTCATCCTTGAAAATCTCCGCTACGTTCAGATAGTATACGCCCTTCTCTTCGGCAAGCTCTTTGAGCCGTTCATTATATGCGTCGATGGTAGCGTTGTCAGTGACGGCGTTGGCTTTTGCTTCATAGGCGGCAGTAACCGGAAGGATGGACTGGATGTACAAAATGGAATCCGGATGCTGTGCAATCAGTTCATCCACCAGACGCTCGTAGGAGGCGATAAATTCATCTTCCTGGGAAAGCATGCTGTTGATTCCCATCAGAAGATAAATCTTTCCCGGGTCATAGTCTTTGGAAGCTTCTACAATGGTTTTTTCACCGTTGGGGGTTTCAATTTTCTTGGTAAAGATGCTGTTGAGATTGACACCCGTATCAGCCAGAACGGTAGCGTTGCTCATAACATCATAAATTTTGATTCCGTCGGTGATGGAGTCACCAATAAACAACGCGTCGTCAAAATAGGAAGAAGCAACCCACTCGCCTTCTCCAACCTGCGCCCCGGAGGAAGCAGGAACGCTTTCGGAAGCCGGGGAAGAGGCCTCCGACGAAGACGGGCTCTGGGAGGAGGAAGCGGCGCTGGCAGCCTGGCTGGAATCCGATTCCGAAGCCGGGGGAGGATCGGTAACCCCAGGGGAAGAAGAGGCGGGGGGAATATAGTCCACCGGATCCAGGACCTGCCAGACTCCGGCTATACCCAAAGACAGCAGTACAGCTGCAAAGGTCAACGTAAGGATCGGAAGCAGATCAGAGCCGCGCTTTTTATGGCTCCGCCTGCGGGTAACAGGAATATCGTTGCTCATGATTCATTTACCTCGCACCGCCACCGGCGGATCAGAATAGCCGCCGGCCTCTGTGGCGGCGACAAAGTGATTCTATCACATTTTTTGCAGGAATTCCACCTAAGCAAGAAGTTTTATCAAATTATTTGTGATTTGGTCATAATTGCCGTAAAGGCAACTATACTGCAAGTAATCAACCGTTTCAACAGAGTTTTCAACAGGAATGGTGGATTTTCAGAGAAGAATAGCGGAATTGTCTGGAAAAATGTTTAAAAAATATGTTGAAAACTTTTCAACACCCTTTTAAATCACCTATAAAGACAGTAGTACTCTTTGTAAATCAAGATTCAAATATGCCAAAAAACACCATGATTCAAAAAATTTTTTTTGAAAATACAGCATAAAATTTCCTTGACTTTTTCGCAACTGCTGTTATAATATTATTTGCATGTGCGGCAGTGCTGGAATCGGCAGACAGGCACGTTTGAGGTGCGTGTGCGTGAGCGTGTGGGTTCAAGTCCCATCTGCCGCACCAAAAAGAACTCCATCCTAAGTGGGTGGAGTTCTTTTTTTAAATCAGGATGGCCTTGAAGCAGTGCGGGAGCGGATGGCTGGCGGCTTTTGAAACCGACGAAAGCCCGGTGGCAGGTCAGGACAACACCTGGCTGAGCAAACCTATGGAGTATCCCAATGGTATATTGCCGCTATATTGATGTGGATAAAATTTTCAAGAAGGATTATAACGCGCGGTCGTGCCACGATCCAGAATTTGATTCCTCTCAGGTCCATGCCAAAGTGCGGGCCCGGGTTCTCTTTTAGGTTCCTTCCACTTGTAGGCAAGGGAAAGGCCATTTGTTGTAAAGATTAAGTGAAAACATAAATTTTATGTTCAAGAGGTGTCAGGATAGCCACTTATAGAAATTTCAAGGTTATGTCAAGGAAATCTACGGTTTTTTACCGAAAACCTGCTGGATTGCTCACGTGAAAAAGCTTTGCGGTATCCCAGTTAAAAACGTCCCCAACAGAATCTCTCCCTCCCATCGTGAAAAGCCTTGCCCACCTGAAAAAATGCCGCACATCAAAGAGGTGTTCCGACATTTCGGAATGATATAAAGAAAAAAAGAGCTAACTGACTGATCAAAATCAGTTAGCTCTCTTTTTATGAATAATGAGAAAATGTTGCCAAATCGTTGCCACAGAGGGCCTTAACCCCTCAAAAACCCAGTAACTACGGGCTTTTCCGGGCCTCTGAAATCATTCCCACTCGATTTTGACAATAGTATTTTTAAGAAAAATCCATAAAAAACTATGTCTTTTCGTGATTCTATTTTCTCTATTTTCTCTTAAATACCATGTCTTTCATTTTTTTGCAAGCATTCTGCAAGCACACTATTTTCCTCATAAACATAAGGTGTAATGGTTTACCATGACACCATTACACCTTATGTTCCAATACTACTTTTATCATTGCATAAGCAAGCTCTTGTTTGCTGGGAGAAGTATC
>CASEAH010000050.1 GCA_949285935.1 uncultured Oscillospiraceae bacterium | reverse complement strand
TGAGCAAGCGGAGCAGGCGAAAGGGGAACGCATTGGAAAAGGTCTTTTGCATGAACTGCGGAAGAGAACTGAATGAATATGTTGGCCGGGCAGCGCCAAAAGAGTGGTATGCCGAATCGGGGTTTACCCACTACTGCATTGACTGCCAGCAGATGTATTACGATGCCCTCTCAAAAGTATCGACGCCCTCTCTTGCTTTTTTTTATTGCTGCATTGCGTTCAACGTCCCCTTTGACATGAATGCGGTGCCAAGGGACGAAACGCCGAAAAGCCCGTGGATTGAGTATTTAGACAATCTGCGCCGAAAGAAATTGGGTACCTCCAAAGAAGGGGAAGCGCTCGGATTCCTGGACGGTCTCACAGATATCTGCAAGATATTTGGCACAGACCTCAAAAAGGGAGAATTTTCAAAGATCGTTGGTATGGAGCGTTCCGCCCGTGAGAAAAAGGTGGGGACTGTCCGGCAGCGGGAAGATTGGGGCATGCGGTCCGACAAACAGCCCTACACCCAGGAAGATTATGACGAGATGGATCGCATTTACAAGGCGCTTTCCGCGGATTTGATCTCCCAGGGCGGGCTCAGCTCCAAGCAGGAGTATATCCTGAGAGACTGCACAAAGCTGGAACTGGAGAAGCAAAAATATATCAAGGCCGGCAACGTCAACATGGCGCAGAAGCTGAACAGCATGATCCAGACGAACCTCGCCTCCGAGAATCTGCGAAAAAAAGATGAAAAGCCGATAGACGACATCAGGATCGACTCCCTGGTGGACGCGCTGGAGAAAAAGGGGTACATGAAGAGCGGAAAGCTGCTTCCCTATCCACAGCTTTTAGAAAAGCTGCGGGGCGACACCCCAAAGTATCCATACACCTTAGATGCGGCGGACCAGATGCTGTTGAAAATTATCAATGCAGGCCGCGCCAATGACGGGATCGCGGAGCTGGTCGAGCTGCCGGACGATATGCGTCTGGAGGATGAGGCGGGAGAATTTGCAGAGATCCCGTCTGAGCGGGAAAAGCTCGCGTATGAGCGCCTGGGCCTCGTTCGGATGCCGCCAAAGGCTGGTGACCGGAAATGAGCACCCACAGAACGGGAAAAGTTTGGGTATCCGGTGTCGGCTGGGTAAAAAAGAAGGTAACGGAAGAACGGGACTATTCCGATTATGAGAGCGACAGCTGGGCGCTTCTGATCTCCTTCTGGCGCTGGTACCCGGACCGCCTCTGTGATCTTCTGCGGAGCGGCGAAGCGGACTACGCAAACGAGGAACTGATCCAGCGGGTTATGATGCGCGCATTTGCCAGATACCAGAACGTCGATATCACCGGCTGCCGCGGGCTAACCAAGACCAGCACAAAGTTTAAACAGAAGTTGACGGGTCTGCTCCTGTGGCCCGGAACAAAGTCCAGCTACTACGGACCGTCCTACAAACAGATGGCGGCGATCGGGAGCAAAACCTACCGGCAGTTTGAGCATGACTATCCGCCGCTGGCAAAGCACTATTGCGTGGAGAGCGAGAGCGTGGACAAATTCGAGCTGTCCACCCCGCTGAAGTCCTCCTTTTCCATTTCCGCCTACCGCGGAGACAACATACATGATGTGACGGCAGAGGAATATGCACAGGAGGAACAGCCGGCCTTTGACTTTGAGGAGTACAAGCGGGTCGTTCTACCGGCTGTCCGTTTGCAGCACATGGTGAACGGCGAGGAAGACCCCACCTATATCCCGTATCAAAAACACTCCATCACGTCGGCCGGGCGGAAACAGAACCACGCTTACCAGACCCGCTGCAAGGACAAGGCGGCCATGGAGCGAGGGGAATCTGCTTTTGTGGCAGATATACCGTGGCATGTAGTTGTCCTTTCACTCATGCGGCCCTATGAATGGGCAGAATCCTTGAAATCGGAACTGACCCCGGAAGAATGGCTCCGGGAGATGGAGGCCAGATACACGGGTGCAGATGAAAATCCGGTGGTCCGGGATGAAGTTCTCACCGAAAGCCGGAACATCATGGTCATGGAAGACCGCCACTGCGGAGACCCTGAGGCAATTTACATTGTGGGCTATGACGTATCCTACGAGGACGGCGCCAGAAACGCAAAATGCTCCCCCGTGGTGGTGAAATGCACCAAGCAGCGGCAGTTCATCAAGCGGGACAGGTTTTTGAAAAGCGTCGTATATGTGGACGACTGGCCGCCACCGCCCAGCAGCGTCATTCAGGCAAAGCGGCTGAAGGAAATCTGGTACCGTTTCTGTATGGAGGGCGGCGGCCCTACCTACATCGCAATTGATGGTTGGCAATACGGCAAGGCGGTCATTGAGGAACTGATGAAGGACATGCACGACGGCCTCCCGCCGCTTTGCATTTACAACCATGCTACATACACAGAACTGGAGCTTCCGGGCGCCATCCCTATTATCTACCCCATCAAGGCCGGCGGTGTTGGCGTGACGGACCCGGACAGTGAAATGCTCCGGTATGCAGAGATCCAGTTTGAAAACCGGAACGTAAGCCTCTTGACTGCAAATCTGCACGAGGGGATCGACGCCTACAAGAAATTCAACCGGATCAAAGATGACTATGCCGACGCCTCCATCGCCGTGCCGTATCTGAAGACGCGGACGCTGGTCGGGCAGATCCAAAACCTGAAAAAGGTCCCGTCCGGATCCAATATGTCGGAAAAGCGCATTTCCAAATCGATACAGAGAGACTCCTGGTCCGCATTGAAGTATGCCCTGCGCTTTGCACAGGTGCTGGAGAAAAAGATGTATCAGGAGCTCCACAGAAAACCCAGCGACTGGAGCGACGAGCTCTCCCGGTATAAGGGGGTTGGGACGATGGCCCGCACCGCGGCTTTCATGCCCCAGGGGAGAGGCCTTGGAAGGATGGGAGGCAGGAGGTTTTGACAGATGACGGAAAAGCAAGAATATGGCCTCTACGTCGTGCGGCCGGAGGACATCCCGGAAACGGAGCAAAGATATTTAATCACGCCGGACTACTGTCTGCTCTATACGCCAAATATGCCCCCAAGGAAAAGCGCAAAGGTAACAAGCCTGGAAAAGCTCCCGACGGTGGCGTATGAGTGGCTGAAGGAGCAAGTGGAGAGTGTGCGGAAGGAATATATTGCGGAGAGAAGCAAAGAGATCCTGACAGAGGCAAAGGCGTTCCACGACGTTTTCCGGGGAGAACTGGAGAAAGAACGGCGCGAGGTGGAACGGAAGGGAGAGGATCATGGGGAACCAACTGAAAGCACCGGAAGCATATAACAGCTATGCCGAATTTTTTTCCTCGGCGCGGCAGCTTGCGGTGGATTACGGCGGGATGCCGATAGACAGTGTGCTGCGGGCGTATGCAAGAGCCAGCATGGCGACCAATCCGTATGTGCAGAATCGTCGTGTAAAGACGATATCATCCTTCCCGGTGGACTACGGGAAAGACGATATCGCAAAGATGCTGGTTTCTCCTGACGGGTATGAGCAGGCCCTCCGGCAGACGGCCCACGCACTGGAATGGTCGGCCTATCCGTATCACAAGATCCGAACCACCTATCAGGCGCTCAACACCTATCACTATTACGCATATCCAGCCTATCTCAGCCAGGAAGACGCAAAAAGCGCCTCCTATGAGCGGGAGGCTATGCTCGTTGACAAACTCAATTCCTGCATGCACCCGGATCAATGGGCGCACCAGATCGTCGGGCAGGCGATGCAGGAGGGGAAGGTTGCCTATATTCCCCGCGTATCCGTAGATAAGACGCACAATCAGGTAAACCACGCGTTTCTGCAGCAGGTACCGTCTGACTGGTGGAAAATCGTTGGGTTCAACAACATCTCTAAATACACCGTCATGTTTAACATGATGTATTTCATGCAGCCGGGCGCAGACTGGAGGCAGTTTGGAGATCTGTTTGAACCCTATCTCAGCGATTTTGACAGCATTTTGGAGCCGGTGACGCCGGTACCGGGGCTTGGGAAAAAGGTTGTTTACAATGCAAACGGGCAGGCGTTCCGCGTGGATGTGGAGAAGTTCCGCACGATGCGGGAAAACGCGGAGGGAAATCCGAAACTTTTCAACCAAAACGGCGTATGGGCCTATTGGGTGACGCTGCCGGTGGATTCCTGCTGGGTGTTTGAAGTGGACGACGCCACGCGGACCGTGGCAACGCCCCTCACCGGCCTGTTTCTCGCCATGGATCAGATAGCGGCCTATGAGGCCGTGCAGCTGGAGATCG
>CASEAH010000049.1 GCA_949285935.1 uncultured Oscillospiraceae bacterium | reverse complement strand
GTTATGAGCCCGACGAGCTACCATCTGCTCTACCCCGCGGTATGAAGCTTCCTCTTAGGATGCTTGATTATTATAGCACAGAACGGGAAGCAATGCAAGACTTTTTTTATTTTCTTTTTAAGTTCCACATTGCTTCCCGCTTTTTAGTCTTACAGAGAAATCTCGTCGTCGCCCTTGGGAGCCTCAGCAGAGCCTTCTTCGGACTCGGCAGGCGCTTCTTCTTCATCCGCGCAGCAGTCGCAGCCGTCGTCCTCATCATAATACTCTACCAAATCGTCGTCCAGATCATCGCACAGGACGCAGTTTCTGCGTTTGAAGTAGGCGATCAGCGCCACCAGCAGGCCGACAATGGAAACCAACAGGGCAATAATGGAAATAATCGTACCTTTTCTCATACGGGAACCTCCTGACTTTTGAGTAAATTATCCTGATGATATTATAGTACGAAACCGCTAAAATAACAACATGACTGTCCAAAATTCAAAAAATATTCTTAAAAATTCCCGGCTGTCCCCGCCAAACGGAGGAGGATTGCCCTTTATTTTTGGAGCAGGCTCCTGCCGTCCATCTCCGCAGGCTGCGGCAATCCTAAAATTTCCAGCAGTGTGGGGGCCAGATCCGCCAGGCGACCGCCTTCTTTCAGGGTGGTTCCCGGCTCCAGTCCCACTGCTACCAGGGGCACCGGATTGGTGGTGTGGGCGGTAAAAGGCGCCCCATCCGGCTCATACATCTGGTCGGCATTGCCGTGGTCGGCAGTGATAAGGGCCGCGCCGCCCAGGCTCAGGATCTTATCCACCACCTTACCCAGGCAGGTGTCCACTGCTTCCACTGCCTTGACTGCTGCCTCAAACACGCCGGTGTGGCCAACCATATCGCAGTTGGCATAGTTGAGGATCACCACATCATACTTCCCACTGTCCAGTCTGGCCAGCACTTCATCCGTGACCTGGTAGGCGCTCATTTCCGGTTTGAGGTCATAGGTAGCCACCTTGGGAGAGGGGATGAGAGCGCGGTCTTCCCCGGGGCAGGGGGTTTCCACGCCGCCGTTGAAGAAAAAGGTGACATGGGCGTACTTTTCCGTTTCGGCAATACGCAGCTGGGTCAGCCCCTGATCTGAAATATACTGGCCAAAGGTATTATGGAGAGACTGGGGGCGGAACGCTACCAGCACTCCCGGCATGGCGGCGTCATACTGGGTCATGCACACAAAGCAGAGGGGCAGCAAGCCCTTTTCCCGGTGAAAGCCTGAAAAAGCCGGATCCACCAGTGTCCGGGTGATCTCCCTGGCCCGGTCGGGGCGGAAATTGAAGAACACCACGGAATCGTGGGCACGGATCTGCCCCTGGGGATCCACCACCGCCGGTACGACAAATTCATCGGTGACACCCTGGGCATAGGACTGTTCCACCAGGGCGACGGCATCCTGCCCGGAAACGCCCCGCCCGTTGACCATGGCGTCATATGCCTGGGAAACCCGCTCCCAACGGTTATCCCGGTCCATGGCGTAGTAGCGTCCCATTACCGTTGCGATGCGTCCCACGCCCAGACGATCCAGCTCCTGCTGGAGCTGTGCCAGATACTCCCTGCCGCTGGTGGGAGGCACATCCCGCCCATCCAGGAAGCAGTGTACATATACCTTGTCCAGTCCTTCCCGCCGGGCCAATTCCAGCAGACCAAACAGGTGTCGGATATGGCTGTGAACACCGCCGTCAGACAGCAGACCTATGAGGTGCAGAGCGCTGCCGTAGGTTTTGCAGTTGGTTACGGCGGCCATAAGGGCCTCATTGGTGAAAAAGTCTCCATCCGCAATGGATTTGGTGATTCGGGTCAGCTCCTGATAGACAATCCTGCCCGCGCCAATATTGGTGTGCCCCACCTCGGAGTTGCCCATCTGGCCCTCGGGAAGGCCCACATCCATCCCCGACGCACCAATGTCCGTCCGGGGCCAGTTGCTGAAAATGCGGTCGATATTCGGCTTTCTGGCCGCCCGGATGGCATTACCGTATTCCTCTTTCCGGTCGCCAAAGCCATCCAGAATAATCAAGGCCAAAGGTTTTTTCATGGTATTTGCTCCTTGTTCCATAAAATTGGCTGCAGCCTGCGCTCATGGCCACGCCGGTCCACAGGGAACATGCCCTGTCCGGCGGCAGATGGGATCTCACAGCTGCATCGGGCAGGCATCCGGCAGATTTCCCGCAGGGACAAAGCCGCTGACAAACTGCACGGAAGCCATACAAAAGGGGGCCGCCGCCGCGGCCCCCAGCCGGTAGGGGTTATCGGGATGCCGCCCGGACAATGGCTGCAAAATCGGGCGCTTTCAGGGAAGCGCCGCCAATAAGGCCACCGTCCACATCAGGCTGGGCGGTCAGTTCTTCGGCATTGGCAGCGTTCATGGATCCGCCATACTGGATGGTGAGTCCGTCGGCAGCCTTTTTGCCGTACAGCTCCTCCACTACGGTGCGAATCCCGTGGTTGACCTCATTGGCCTGCTCCGCAGTGGCGGTCTTTCCGGTGCCGATGGCCCAAACCGGTTCATAAGCGATAATGACCCGCTTCAGCTCTTCTTCGGTAACGCCGCCCAGAGCCACTTTGGTCTGCATGCTTACGATCTCCTGGGTGATCCCGCTTTCCCGCTGGTCCAGCAGCTCGCCCACACAGAGGATCACACGGAGCCCGGCATCCAGCGCTGCCCGCATCCGCTTATTGACGGTAGCATCTGTCTCGCCGAAATACTGCCGCCGCTCAGAATGGCCGATAATGACATACTCCACACCCATTTCGGCAAGCATGGGGGCAGAAATTTCCCCGGTAAAGGCGCCCGAAGCCGCCCAATGGCAATTTTCGGCACCCACATGGATGTTGGTTCCCCGGGTGGCCTCCAAAGCCGTTTCCAGATTGGTATAAGGAACGCAGATGACCGCCTCGCAGCCGGCGTCCTTGACCAGGGGAGTCATCTCAGCGATCAGGGCCTTGGCCTCCGCCCGGTTCTTGTTCATCTTCCAGTTGCCGGCAATCACGGCTTTGCGCAAAGCTTTATTCATAACAAAATCGTCTCCTTATGGTCGGGGTTAAAAGGTTTATCCCTGGGGGCCGTTCCATCCGCCGGGAGCCTGGGGAGGCTGGCGGTTGTACCGGGGCTGTCCATAGGGGCACCGTCCGGCCACCGACACCGGCACCACGTTCATGATCACCAGGAAGATGATGGGATACGCCGCAACAAAAATGGACAGAATCAACAGGATGACTTCATTACCAGGCGTATAATCTTTATACACATAATACAGGCAGTAATAAAGTAAAACCATGCTGGCAATTCCTGATACTGCACTCAGCAGTGCCACCAGCCCTGCCGCAGCAGTGCTATTCAGAAAAAAGGCCAGGAACCATCCGGGAAGTGAGATGCACAATCCCACAATCAGCAGCCACAGACTCCATTTGGCCAGAGATTTTTTCTGGCCGGTATACATATACAGGGAGCGTTCCGCCAGGAGTCCCATATTATACAGGGGATAAATGAAGGAGGTCCATGCATGGGGGATGCCGGCGTTTTTGGACATTTTCCACAGGCCAAAGCCCATGAGAACAAAGACGCCCACCAGAACTGCCAGGTAAATCAGCAGGAAGCCCAAAATAAGGGGTGCCGCAACAGACATGTCAAATTTCCTTTCT
>CASEAH010000048.1 GCA_949285935.1 uncultured Oscillospiraceae bacterium | reverse complement strand
GTCTGAATGCCGCAAACAAACCGCCGGCCTTGAAACCAGCAGCTTATCCCTGTGCTTTGCTTTTCCTATGGTGGAAGAGGAATATTGAGGGGCATGTTCTGGCAGTAAAACCAGGAATATGTTCCGTCCCATCAAGCCCTGATGATGTGGGAGGATATAAAACAGCCGTACAGAGCGATGGTAGTAAGGTGCATTATCATGAGCACCATGCCCGGGTGTCAACGGCTGCTTTAATCATAAACTAAACTGCGGGGTCTGAGTAAGGCCTAAAAGAGTGTTCTACCGACAAGCCTTAAAAAATCCGCCCCTTGCATTATTGCCAGCAGCCCCTAAACGGGTACTTAATGCACGAAGTCAGCTCCTATGTTGCAAAAGATTACTATGATTTTTCTATTACTTCGTTTGATACCTGAAGTTAAAGCTTTTTTACCCTCCCCAGCAGAGGTAGGGATTCTTGTTTTGCAGAAGTATACAGAAGAAATACCGTCCTGCCTTTTTAAAGGCAGGACGGTATTTTATAGACATCGAGCAGGTCTGTAAGCCGGGTTCTGTATTTGACAACAATCTATCTACGCGCCGCGTCGCCGCGGAGCTCCAGCCACCTGGTCGGGACCGGCGGGCCGCCGTTATGCCCCTGTGCGGTGTTGCTTCGGATAGGGTTTACATAGCCGCGAAGTCTCCTCCGCGCTGGTGGGCTCTTACCCCGCCTTTCCACCCTTGCCATCCCCGAAAGGGGAGGCGGTATCTCTCTGTTGCACTTTCCCTGAAGTCGCCTTCGGCTGCCGTTAGCAGCTATCCTGCCCTGCGAAGCCCGGACTTTCCTCGTGAACAGCCTTTCGGCTTATCCCCGCTGTTGTCTGGCCTGCTCGATGGCTGTCTGTTTAAATCCCCTGAAGAATCAATCCTTCAAAGGGATGCCATTGGCATCGGTGGAGATGGAGCCGGTAAAAATCATGATCGCCTCTACCAGCGCCCAGATCCCGATGGCCGCAGTGGCAATACCGCAGGTAAAAAATCCGCCTACCAGCGAAACCAGAATCTGGATCAAACCCTTTTGGGTATAGCCCAGATAAAAGTTGTGGATACCAAGATATCCCACAAAAATTCCCAAAAGGCCGGCAACCAAACGGGATTTTTGCCCGTATACCGGGGGTGCGGCGTATGGATTGCCTCCCTGAGGATACCCCTGAAAACCGGGCTGTGGACCGCCGGGAGGGGGGCAGGCGCCAGAATCGGGAGAGCCATGCTGCTGCGTATTTGAGCTGAGGGGCTTGCCACAATGGGGACAAACCGTCATTTGGGGATCGGTACTGCAGCCGCAATAAGGACAGCAGGCAAAGCCGGTGCCCGCCGGGACGCCGCAATAGGGGCAAAAAGCCGCTTCATCAGCCATCTGCCTGCCGCAATTCCTGCATAACATGAAATCAGTCACATCCTTTGAAGGGGAAAATTACAAAATGCTTGAGGTGTGGCATCACGATAAGCCAAACCACATGAAAAACATGTGGTACCTTGGCCATTATAACATTTTTTCTTGGCGGATACAACAAGGATATACGCCTAAAGGAAATATAATTTTGGCAGAAAAAAACGTTGTCAGTGCTTTAACGGTGCAGTATAATAAAGTCAATCCCAAACGCTGCATCCAGGCGCGTATTCAAAAGGAGGAACATCTATGGAATTCAAAAGCAGCTATCTGCAGGGCATCTTTGACAAGATCTGCCAGCGCAACGCCGGAGAGCCTGAGTTTATTCAGGCCGTCAGAGAGGTTCTGGAATCCTTCGAGCCCGTAGTGGCCAAGCGCCCCGACCTTGTGGAAGCAGGAATCATCGATCGTATTGTGGAGCCCGAGCGGTTTATTCAATTCCGGGTGTCCTGGGTGGACGATGCCGGTAAGGTACAGGTCAACCGGGGTTATCGTGTACAGTTCAACTCCGCCATTGGTCCCTACAAGGGCGGCTTGCGTTTCCATCCCACTGTAAATGCCTCCATTATCAAGTTCTTGGGCTTTGAACAGATTTTTAAGAACAGCCTCACCGGGCTGCCCATGGGCGGCGGCAAGGGCGGCAGCGACTTTGATCCCAAGGGCAAGAGCGACAGAGAAATCATGCGGTTCTGCCAGAGCTTCATGACGGAACTGGTCAAGCATATCGGACCCGATACCGATGTGCCCGCCGGCGATATCGGCGTAGGCGCCCGGGAAATCGGTTTCCTGTTTGGACAGTATAAGCGGCTGGCCAATAATACCTCCTGCGTACTGACGGGCAAAGGTCTCAGCTACGGTGGTTCTTTGGCACGCACCCAGGCAACAGGGTACGGCTTGTGCTATTTTACCGAGGAAATGCTGTCCTGCATCAAGAAGGATAGCCTGAAAGGCAAAAAGGTAGTGGTTTCCGGTTCCGGCAATGTGGCTATTTATGCAGCGGAAAAGGCAACCCAGCTGGGCGCCACCGTGATTGCCATGTCTGACTCCGCCGGGTATGTGGTGGATGAAAAAGGCATCGACTTGGCGGCTATGAAGCAGCTGAAGGAAGTGGAGCGGGGACGCATTAAAGAATACCCTGCCAGAGTTTCCTCCGCTCGTTATGTCGAGGGCTGCCGGGGGATCTGGAGCGTTAAATGTGATGTGGCTCTGCCCTGCGCCACCCAGAATGAGTTGGACGGCGAAGGCGCCGAAATGCTGATTAAGAACGGCGTCATTGCTGTGGCAGAGGGTGCCAATATGCCCAGTACTCCCGAAGCGGTGGCCAAGTTCCAGGCGGCAGGTGTTCTGTTTGCTCCCGCCAAGGCGGCCAACGCCGGCGGCGTGGCGGTCAGCGGTCTGGAGATGAGCCAGAACTCTATGCGGTACAGCTGGACCTTCGAGGAAGTAGACAGCAAGCTCCATGACATTATGATCAATATTTTCCATAACGCCTACAATGCCTCCAAGGAATTCGGCGAAGAGGGCAACCTGGTAATGGGTGCCAACATTGCTGGCTTCCTCAAGGTGGCGGAAGCCATGAAGTGGCAGGGCGTGGCCTACTGAGAGATTTTGATATGAGTTTTCCAGGGCCGCCGGACACATCCGGCGGCCTTTGAAAATACCGGCTCCCAGGAAGCAGGAGGTTCCCAGGAAAAGAGCGCCATGCAGGGAGAAAACCCGGTTTCGTATTTAAGAGACTTTGCAGCTGCAAAGAGCGATGTAGGAGAAAGAAGCTTACCGTATACTCTGACTCAAATGCCTCTACATTCTGTTGGCACCGCTCAAGTGGCTTTGAATTATCCCAAAAAGCATAGACAGCATCCCTATTGCATTTACCGATGCGAAGTGCTAAAATATAGGGAAAAATAAAAGCGCGTTTCACCGCACAGGAAGGGGAATTCTCACCATGCAGGAAATTTCCGTTACAAAAAATCCCAATCCCAAAGCCAGGCCCACCGATGCCAAACTGGGCTTCGGCAAGATTTTTACCGACCACATGTTTGTGATGAACTATACCACCGGACAAGGCTGGCATGATGCACGGATCGTTCCTTATGGTCCCATCAGCCTCAGCCCCGCATCTTCCTGCCTCCATTACGGGCAGACGGTTTTTGAGGGGATGAAGGCTTATTATGGCGTGGACGGCACCATCCGCCTCTTCCGCCCCGACGAAAACTTTAAGCGTCTCAACAGCTCCAACCAGCGCCTGGCCATCCCTCCCGTGGACGAAGAGTTGTGCGTGGAGGCAGTCAAAAAGCTGGTGGAGATCGATAAAGACTGGGTTCCTCGCTGGGAAGGTACTTCCCTTTACATCCGTCCGTTTATTGTGGCCAACGACGATTTCCTGGGCGTCAAAGCCGCAGATGAGTACTATTTTATCATCATTATCTCTCCTTCCGGTGCCTATTATGAATCCGGACTGGCCCCTGTCCGTATTTATGTGGAGAATCAATATGTGCGGGCAGTTCGCGGCGGTACCGGCGCGGCCAAAACCGGCGGCAACTACGCGGCGTCCCTGCTGGCTCAGGTGGAGGCCCATGAGCAGGGCTACAGCCAGGTGCTCTGGCTGGATGGCGTGGAGCGGAAGTATATTGAGGAAGTCGGTGCCATGAACGTCTTCTTCGTGGTGGATGGCCAGGTCATTACTCCTGCCCTTACCGGCAGCATCCTTCCCGGTATTACCCGCAAGTCCTCCATCGAGCTGCTCCAGGCATGGGGAATCCCGGTGAAAGAGCGGCGGATCACGGCTCAGGAACTGGCAGAGGCCAGCGACGCCGGCAAACTGGAAGAGGCCTTTGGTACTGGTACGGCAGCAGTTGTTTCTCCCATTGGCGAACTGAAGTGGGGAGACAAGGTGATGAACATCGGCGGCGGAAAGATCGGCCTCATCACGCAGCGCCTGTACGACGCTATGACCGGCATCCAGTACGGACGGATCCCCGATGAGCACCACTGGACAGTGGAGGTCTGCAAGGGCTGAAATCCCCCAAAAACCGTATCGTAAAACGGAATATGAGTGCGGCATATGCCGCATGGCAAAAGACTTCCGGACGGGACTCCCGTCGGGAAGTCTTTTTGTTAATCCCGCAACACCTGATGTTGACAGTCATCCCCTTTTCTGCCTATACTTTTATAAAACAAGATCAAAATATGGCGCGGATAGGAGAATATGCCTATGGGAAAAAGAACGCTTCCGGTGCCGCGGTGGGGAGCCGTTTTGTTGGCCGTTGGACTGATCATGGCAGCAGCCTGGATCACCCGGCCCCAGCCTTTGGACCAGGCGGTGGGATTTTGTGACGCCTATGGCATGATAGAAGGGACTGTGATTCGCTCTATTCCCGAGACGTGGGGCGACAAAGGTATCCGGTACCGCCATACCATCATCTGTTTCCGGGAAGAGCTGGGAAGCCAGGGCGCACAGGAGCTTCTGACCGCCATGGAAGAAATCTCATGCCGGAGACGGTGGAAGCTTCCTTTTGAGAAAGCGGTCCTTTACTCCACCGGGCAGGATAGCCTGTCCCTTTCCTTCCGGACAGGCAGCCGTGCCGTGGAACTGACATTACTGTCGGGCAGCACCACACTTTATGACCTTGGGACGAGCAATCGCTCCTATAGCCTGGACGATGGAGCCTATGAGATATTGGCTGGAGTGCTGGAGAAGTATGGCATAGAAGAGAAGCTTGACTGAGGGTACCAAAAATGGGTTGCAAAATGTGTTTTGGGGCATATGGCAGCGGGCCGTATGCTCTTTTGCTGTAACGGACAACCATCGTTAGGGAAGCCTTCAAAACTTCGTCAGGGATTGAAAACATCTGGAAAAAGAGAAAGAAATCAATGCTTTATTTCAGGCAAATGCACCAGGCCTCCCCAATGGCTATTCAGACAGAGGTGGAGGGATTCCCCTCAAGCGTAATCATCTTTGTACTTCATTGACTTTGCCAGGACAGGACCCTGAAGAGTTGGATGCATGATCGGACAAAATGCCAAGCCTGGTATGCGGGTCCTTTGCAAAACCTTCACTTGGGATATCAAGTGAAACAGAGCATTTTTAGAAGATCTTTCAGGAAAAAAGTCTGTTTCTGTACCATCATCTGCTTGCTGCTGCAAGGCATATGGTGCGGAAAACCGAATCCGGAGTTTGTTGTGGCATCCCATTAACAGGAGTCATTTGAACCGGAGGCGCCGGCTCAAATGGCGGGCATCACTTACCAATAGTAAACTGCTTAAGAAAAGAGAAGGTTTTCCCATGGGAGGGAGCGACTGGGATTTGGCACGCTTGTTGCCCGATGGAAAACAAGTGATGGTTTCGTTTGAATACTTTGCTAATGTTTAGATAGAAACGGATGGGGCAAGAATGCAATCTATAATCCCATAGTTTTGGAACAAAGAATGGAGCCTGCCGTGCAGGCATAAAAATTGAAGGCCGGGACAGTATCCCCAAAGCCGGAAGACGATATAGAAGAGCGCTTGACACAAGGAAAGAAACAGCTATAATTGTTGCATACGCAATTGTTTTAAACGCAACTATTTGCGGGAGGGGGAACACCGTTTATGGAACAGCATACCATGCGTAATATTTATACCATCGCCCGATGCGCCACCCTGTTTCACGACAGCCAACTGGAACAAGCAGGGCTAAAACCCCACCAAAGCTCCTATATTCCGGTCATCTGCCGGCAGCCGGGAATTACCCAGGAGCAGATTGCCCGGGAGCTTCATGTGCACCGCAGCAGCGTCACGCGGCAGCTGACGGCCCTGGAAGAAGGGGGCTTTATTGAACGAAGGCGCTGCGGTGATGACCGACGCGTTCTTGAGGTGTATCCCACTGCCAAAGGCGAGGAGGTACTGCCGGCGGTACGGCAGGCTCGCCGGCGGTGGAGGGAGCTGCTTTTAAGCAGCCTTACGCCCGAAGAACGGGAGACACTGGATGCCCTTCTGGAGCGGTTGGCATCCCGTGCGGAGGAGCTGGCATGAAACGGATTTTTGCCTATCTGCATCTCTACCGGATCGCCATTGCCGGAGAGCTGACCATCAAAATTACCGGGACGGTGGCAGAACTGCTGCTGCCCTGGATGCTTTCTGTGATCCTGGACCGATATGTCCCGCTTGGACGTCTGGACATCATTCTGCAATGGGGCGGGCTGATGGTCCTGTGTGCTGTAGCGGCCCTGGTATGTAATATTGTGGCCAACCGGATGTCTACCCGGATCTCCCGGGAAGTGACGAGGCAGCTTCGGTATGATCTTTTTGACCGTGTTCTTAACCTGTCCGCCGCTCAGGTGGACCGCTTAACCATACCCTCCCTGATTTCCCGTCTTACCAGCGATACCTATCATGTCCATCAGATGGTGGATCGGATGCAGCGCCTGGCGGTCCGGGCTCCTATCATGCTGCTGGGAGGCGTGGCGCTCACCTTCTTTCTGGAGCCGGTGTTGGCCTGCGTGCTGGTGCTGCCTCTGCCGCTGATGGTGGGTGGAGTTTGGCTGCTGTCCCAAAAGGGCATTCGGCTGTATACTCAGACCCAAACAGCAGTGGATCAGCTGGTTCGCCGGGCAAAGGAAAGCATGGCCGGAATCCGGGTCATTCAGGCTCTTTCCAAGTCGGAATATGAAAATCGCCAGTTCGACGCGGCCAATACTCAGGCAGCGGACAGCGAATTTCACGCCGGGCTTTTGATGAATGCCACCAATCCCATTATGAGCGCGCTGCTCAATACAGGTCTGACGGCGGTGGTGGTGGCAGGAGCCTTCCGGGTCAACGCCGGAGCGACCCAGCCAGGCGCCGTGATTGCCTTTCTCAGCTACTTTACCATGATCCTCAATGCCCTGATGATGGTATCGAGGATTTTCATCATGTTTTCCAAAGGAATCGCCAGCGGAAGGCGGATCGCCGAGGTGCTGGAAATGCCGGAAGATATGGGCAATGTCTTTTCAGCAGCGGAAACCAATGCTCCCCACATCCAGTTCCGTGGCGTCAGTTTTTCCTACGGCAAAAATGAGGAGGACCTGCGGGATGTAAGCTTTTCCCTGGAGCAAGGGCAGACGCTGGGTATCATCGGCCCTACGGGAAGCGGAAAAACCACCCTGGTCCGCCTTTTGATGCGCCTGTACGATCCGGATGCGGGACAGATCCTGATCCATGGGCGGGACTTGCGAAGCATTCCCCGGGAAATCCTTTATACTATGTTTGACGCGGCCCTCCAGAGCGATTTTTTGTTTGCCGGGACGTTGGAGGACAACATTGACTTTGGACGGGGCCTGAAGCCTGAAGCCATCGGCCGGGGAGCCGCCCTTGCTCAGGCAGAATTCATTGCTTCCCGCCCGGGTGGAATGGAAGGGAGCATCGCATCCCGGGGAACGGACCTCTCAGGGGGTCAAAAACAGAGGGTGCTGCTGGCCAGGGCGCTGGCGGGCTCTCCGGAGATTTTGATATTGGACGACAGCTCGTCCGCTTTGGACTATAAGACAGACGCCGCGCTCCGACGGGCTTTGAACCGGGAACTGGCAGGCGTTACCAAAGTGATCGTGGCACAGCGTGTCAGTGCCATCCGCCATGCCGACTGTATTCTGATGATGGAGGAAGGACGGGTGGTAGGCTGCGGCAGCCATGAGCAGCTGATGGAATGTTGTCCGGACTATGAAGCCATTGCCCGGATCCAGATGGGAGAGGTGGAGGAATGAGAGAAGCAGGCGGCCTGGGCTCCAGAATGCAGAGCCAGGCATTTGAGCGGCCTTCCCAGAGTCCCTGGAAAACCGTGAAGCGGCTGTGGCGCTATGCTTCAGGAAAGGGATGGCTGTTGGGATTGGCAGTGGCGGTGAGCGTGGGGAGCAACCTGCTGGCGCTGGTAGGGCCAAAACTCAGCGGTCTGGCGGTGGACGCCATCCGCCCCGGCGCCGGGCAGGTGGATTTTGACCGGGTATTTTTTTACGCGGGATGGATGCTGGTTTCCTATCTGACGTCGGCAGTACTCAGCTATGGGCTGGCGGCGCTGATGGTGCGGATCAGCCGGGAGGTGGTCTATGGCATCCGCCGGGATATCTTTGCCCGTTTGATGGGCCTGCCTGTCCGCTTTTACGACCAGCACGCCATTGGGGATGTGATCAGCGTCATGTCCTATGATGTGGATACCATCAGTACCATGCTGTCTACCGATCTGATCCAGATGATGACCAACCTGCTGACAGTGGCCGGTTCCTTTGTGATGATGATTACCATTTCTCCGCTGCTGATGATCCCCTTTGCGGTGACCATTCCGGCCTCCATCCTTTTTACCCGGTACCGCTCCCGCAAGGTACGTCCTCTCTATCGGAAGCGGTCTGTTCAACTGGGCGTCCTCAACGGCTATGCGGAAGAAATGACGGAGGGCCTTGGTACCATCAAGATCTATCACCGGGAGCAGGTGTTTCTGGAACGTTTCTCCCGGAAAAACCGGGATGCCTGTCAGGCCAATTATGAGGCGGACTGCTTTGCCAGCAGCACCGGGCCGACAGTCAATTTTATCAATAATCTTTCTCTGGCCCTGGTAAGCGCCTTTGGCGCGATCCTGTATATGGCGGAGAAAATTTCACTGGGAGGGGTATCCTCCTTCGTACTGTATTCCCGGAAATTTTCCGGCCCCATCAACGAGTTTGCCAATCTTTTCAGCGAACTGCAGTCCGCTCTGGCGGCAGCGGAGCGGGTATTCCGCCTCCTGGATGAGCCTCAGGAAGCCCCCGATGCCCCGGGAGCGAAGGTCCTGGATGCTTCTCAGGTCCGGGGTGAGGTGAGGCTGGAGAATGTGACCTTCGGTTACGGCGAAGGCAGCGAGGTGCTGCGGGGATTTTCCATGACGGCAAAGCCGGGACAGACCATCGCCGTGGTGGGCCCCACCGGAGCGGGAAAAACCACCATCATCAACCTGCTGATGCGTTTCTATGATCCGCAGGCGGGAAAAATCACGGTGGACGGGCAGGATATCTGCCAAATCACCAGGGCCAGCCTGCGGCGGGCCTATTCCATGGTTCTCCAGGATACATGGCTTTTTACAGGCAGCATTTATGATAACCTTGCCTACGGCAAACCGGGCGTCACCCGGGAAGAGGTGGAGCAGGCCGCCCGTGCAGCCCATATCCATAAATTTATCCTTTCTTTGCCCCAGGGCTATGACACCATCCTCCGGGACGGCGGTGAGAATATCTCCAAGGGGCAGCGGCAGCTGCTGACCATTGCCCGGGCCATGCTGCTGGACGCACCTATGCTGATCCTGGACGAAGCAACCTCCAATGTGGACACCGCCACCGAACAGAGCATCCAGCAAGCCATGCTCCAGCTGATGCAGGGACGGACCTGCTTTGTCATTGCCCACCGATTGTCTACCATCCGCAACGCCGACCAGATCCTGGTCCTTCAGGACGGAAAGGTGGCGGAACAGGGGACACACCGGCAGCTGTTGGAACAGGGCGGTGTGTACAGCCAGCTGTATCGGGCTCAGTTTGACACAGCCTCTCCCGCCTGACCAGATGGAGGAAGGGAAAAAGAATTTTCCATGGCTTTGGTTGCGGCGGAGGGGGGATTGTGGTACAATAGCCCCGAAATGGAGAGAGGGAAGAGAGGGACGGATTTGCGCACCATTGATTATTCCATCGGAGAGGCGGAATCAGGGTGGACGGTAGAAAGATTTCTTAAAAGCAGGGGCGTTTCCCAACGGGTGATTGTGGCGCTGAAAAAGCTGCCTGAAGGGCTGCTCCTCAATGGCGTTCATACCCGGACGGTGGACTTGCTGCAAACGGGAGATACGCTGCAGGTGAATCTTCCCCAGCCGTCCAAGCGGATCCCTCTTTGCCAGATCCCCGTACCCATCCTTTACGAGGACGAGGATGTGATCGTTTATAATAAACCGGCGGATATGCCCTGCCACCAGTCGGGAGGGCATATCTATAACACGCTGGATGGGGTGTATGCTGCCCATTGTGCCCGCAGCACCGGTTCCGCTCAACCCTTCCGCCCGATTAACCGGTTGGATAAGGATACCACCGGGGCGGTGGTGGCTGCCCGGAATCAATTGGCAGCTGGGAAGCTTTGGAAGGCAGTGGAAAAACGCTATCTGGCGGTAACGGAAGGCATTCCGGAACCAAAGGAAGGAAAAATCGACCTGCCCATCCAGCGGGCGGTACCTATGGAACCCAGACGGATCGTTACGCCGGAAGGGCAGAGAGCGATTACCTGCTATCGGGTTTTGACGGCAAAGGAAGGACACAGTGTGACTGCCTTCCGGCTGCTGACAGGGAGGACCCATCAGATCCGGGTGCATATGGCGTATAAAGGGTGGCCTTTGGAGGGAGACGAATTTTACGGTCATGGGAGCCCGCGGATTTCCCGTCAGGCCCTTCATTGTGCCTGGGTCGCTTTTCCTCATCCTCTTACAGGCAAACGGATAGAGATTTCTGCGCCTCTGCCGCCGGATATGGAAGAACTGCTGCGGCAGTTGGGAATTGTATGGCAGGAACCGGACTGGGGCGCTTTGCTGACGACAGACCTGTGAGGGGAATAAGACGCAGACCATGTGAAAAAATCACAGCATGCAGATAAATCCGGAAGTGTTTGGCAAAGGGGAGAAAGAAATGAAATATTATCTGGGGATTGACCTGGGAGGAACCAACATCGCCCTGGGCGTGGTGGATGAGGAGCACCGGCTGGTGCAAAAAAACTCTGTGCCCACTCCCAGGGGTGTCTCGGGAGAAACCCTGGCTGACGCTATGGCACAGGCGGCATCGGAATTCCTGACGGATATGGGAATAACCATGGAACAGATGGAATGGATCGGCGTAGGGGCGCCGGGTCATGTGGATGCAGACCGGGGCGTGGTGGTGTACGCCTGCAATCTGGGGCTTTATGACTGCCCTATGAGCCGCCTGCTGGAAGAACGTACTGGCCGAAAAGTATATCTGGGCAACGATGCCAACGCCGCAGCCTATGGCGAGGCGCTGGCGGGCGCTGCCCGGGGGACCGCATCTTCCGTTACCATCACACTGGGGACGGGTGTGGGCACCGGCATTGTTTTTACTCCCCGGATCCTTACCGGCTGCGGCTTCTGTGCGGGTGAGGGGGGGCATATGGTGATTGTAGAGGGAGGCAGACAATGCGGCTGCGGCCGCCGGGGCTGCCTGGAGGCTTACGCATCGGCAACAGGACTGATTACCAGCACCCGGGAAGCCATGGAAGCCCATCCCGAATCCCTGCTGTGGCAGGTGGCTCAGGGCAGCCTGGAACGGGTAAACGGACGGACGGCCTGGGATGCCCGGGAGCAGGGAGACCCGGCAGCGGCGCAAGTGGTGGAAGAGTATATTGCCCATCTGGCTTGCGGAGTAGCCAATATTATCAATCTCCTGGAGCCGGAAATGATCTGCATCGGCGGCGGTGTCAGCGCCCAGGGAGAGGCGCTTCTGGCTCCATTGCGGGAACTGGTTTCCCGGGAGCAGTATGCCAGGTATGGCAGCGGCAGCACCAAACTGGCGGTAGCTGCCCTGGGCAACGACGCCGGAATCATCGGCGCCGCTTTGTTGGGAAAACAGTATCTGTAAGGAGGACCATGGGCGACAAATTTATCTATTTACCACAGATAACAAATAACAGTGATGAGAAGAAAACATCTTTCCCTGAGGAAGAGCCCCTAAGAGGCAAGTATCCTTGTCCCTGCTGCCATAACATTACATTTCCTGTCCCTCCGGAGGAAGCGGTGGCTTATATTTGCCCAGTATGTTTTTGGGAAAATGATGTTTTCATTTCCGACGCCAATGAAGCCAGCGACGAAAACCATGGAATGACCTTAAACGAGGCTCGGGAGAACTATCGAAAAATCGGCGCCTGTTCGCCGGATATGTTAAGACATGTAAGAAAACCTCAGCCAGAAGAAATTCCAAAGTAAAGATATACCGCCTGATCTGTAAACAGAAAAAAGACCGCTGTTCCACACCATCGTGTGCCGTTCAGCGGTCTTTTTGTTGAACAGGGAAACCATCGGCTGTGCCGGTGGAGGCGCCCGGTAAGAAGCGTTAGCTTCAGGCGCGGTGCGAAGCGGGTTCCTGAAAACAAGTTATCAGGAATAAAAGCTTTTGTCAGAGCGGTGGAACCCCGTTTACGGGCTGCGGGGAAAGTGATGCAAGTGAAATAAAATTCGTGCGCCTTGAGACGCTTGCCGGAGGCCTTAGGGGCCTACGCAAGTCTTCGGCAAAGTAGAAGGCTACTGGTACGTTGAATTCCTCAATGCGCTTCCAGAGGAATGATACCTTTCTGGATGTAGCATCGGTTTCGGAAGGAGTCAATGGCAATCCTGTCCGATCTTTCGGTTCGACACCCCAGTGGGTTGCGGGCCGCGGGATAAAAGCACGTACCCAGAATTTTTAAAATTCACTTTGTGTCAGCTGCGTTAGAGGACCGTCAAACAAGCTGGTAAAACAAGCCAACTGCCAAATCCATATAAAACTTAGGAAGGCGGTTGTCACAGCCTGCAGTCCTGCTCCAACATTTCCTTCCGGAACTCTGCCAGGACCTTGTCGGCGGTTTCCCCAACCCGGTCAAAGTCCATAGCAGCGATATAGTATCCCTCCAGCTGGTCATGAAGGAATTTGGCCTGAGCGATGGTGGCGGAAGCTTCCTCCACCATGTTTCTGGCAGCCCTCTGGAGGAAGGAAAGCCGGTGTTTCCGGCTGGCGAGAACTGTTTTATCCAAAAATCTTTGGGCATGGATTACCCGGAAAGCGGGAGCGTCTATGGAATGGTAGGGGCTGCTGGTGACAAATCCCAGCCCCAATTCCGGCAGGAAGAGATGGTCCAACCGGGAAAAGGGGAAGAGAGGGCAGGGACAGGAGATGACATCATATCCCTTGGCAAGAGCCAGATCCCGCAGCTGCTCCATCACCAACGGAGCGGCCACACCCCAATGGTCCTCCACTACATAGAGGCGGGGAGCCAGGGTTAGAACCGTTTCGTTGAAAAGTACAGGTCCTTTGTTGGTAATGGCGGAAAGCAGGCGAATGGATTCATGCCCGGCATGCCCGGTGGACCGGGAAAATTCCCGTCCCGCTACTCCCTGGGCATAACGGACAATTTTGGGAACATCCACAGCTTCGCCGGCCGTCCGGCGCAGATCGGTAAGCAGGGATCCGGCAGCGTGAAGATATCCCGCAGCGCTTTTATGACAGGAAGAGATGCGTTTACTAAGCGCCATGATTTCATCCCTCTGGCCGCTCAGCCGCTTTTTGTCCCAGCAATCGCAAAGAGAGACCACATTTTCCCAGGCTCCGGGATATCGTGGCTCCAGAACATGAGGCGAGGTTCCGTCAGCAATGGACAGCTTGCAGCGGGGAAAAATCACCCCATCCAGGGAATCGGCATCAGAAGAGCAGTGGATATGTTCCACCAGCCCGGCGGTTTCGCCCAGCTGGCAGGAAAGCCGGCTCATAAGGGAAGATTTTCCCGTACCGGGCCCGCCCTTGATGATATGGCAGCGCCAGCCTGCTTCCGGATCCGCCAGCTGGTCAAACCGGGAAACAAAGCCTTGAGCAGAAGTGGCTCCCAGAAAAAAATGCAGGATCTTGGGTTCCATAGGATGATTGCCTCCTTTTTGGTAAGCAGTGGAAGTCGTTTGTTGCTATGCTATGCCCAAAAAGGATTTTTGTCACCTTGCAGGCTTATTTAAGCCCCAATTCCTCCATTTTTGCCCGAAGTGCCGTGAGATCCTCCATGGCGGCAGCTTTGTTGGAGGGATAACGGAGAAGAGCCGCCGGGTGATAGGTTCCCATAAAAAGGATCCCGCTTTTTTCATAAAACTGACCGTGCTGCCGGGTAACCTTGAAGCCGGGGTCAATGAGGGAAATGGCGGCGATTCGTCCAAGGCACACAATGATTCGGGGAGCGATCAGACGGGATTGGCTGCGCAGCCAATCCATACACATTGCCACCTCATCCTTGGACGGATCACGGTTCTGAGGGGGTCTGCATTTGACCATATTGGCGATAAAAAAATCATTCTGGCGGGAAAGTCCCACATAGTCCAGCATTTTGTCCAGCAGCTGGCCGCTCCGCCCTACAAAGGGCTCTCCCCGCAGATCCTCCTGCTCACCGGGGCCTTCCCCTACAAACAGCACGCCGGCATGAGGGTTTCCTGTGCCAAACACCACATTGTGCCGTCCCTGACAAAGGCCGCAGCGCTGGCATTGCAGGACTTCCTCGCGCAGCTGTTCCATTGTTTCATAGTGTTCCATTTTCTGACGCCTCCTTGACCGGAAAGAAGCATGGGTCCGCTTTCCCCGGAAAACTCTGCTCCGCCCAAGAAGCGGATATGAAATCATTATAATGCCCTGGAAAAAAAGGCGCAAGAGCTGCCGGGACAAATCCTATTTTAGTATATATGGGGGGCATGGGCAGAATTCCGCCGCTGGGTGACAGAAAAACGATTCTTTTGACGCATTCCCGGGATTGGGAGTTGCATTCTGCGGCAGGTGTGGTAAAATGGTTGAGGAAATTTACGCATTTCTTTCTGTTGGAGGTAAAGTTATGAAAGTTCTGGTCGAAACATCTGCCCGCCATGTTCATGTCACCGAGGAGCATCTGAAGATTCTTTTTGGCCCTGAGGCGGTGCTGACTCCCAAAAAGGACCTTTCTCAGCCCGGGCAGTTTGCCTGCATGGAGCGGGTAGACGTGGTGGGCCCCAAGCGGACCCTCAGCGGCGTCTCCATTCTGGGACCCACCCGTAAAGATACTCAGGTGGAGCTCTCCCTGACCGACGCCCGTTCCATCGGTGTTCAGGCACCCATCCGGGAGTCTGGCGATATTGCGGGAAGCGCCGGCTGCAAGCTGGTGGGACCTGCCGGCGAGGTGGAGATCACCGAAGGCGTTATCGTTGCCAAACGGCATCTGCATACCACCCCCGAGGATGCTGCCAAGCTGGGAGTAACAGATAAGGAAATTGTCTCCCTGAAGATTGACGGCACCGGCCGCGCCATGGTGCTGGGCGATGTGGTGGTACGGGTTTCTCCCAAATTCTCCACCGCTGTCCATCTGGATACCGACGAGGCCAATGCCGGTGCGCTCTCCGGAGAGGTCTACGGCGAAATCGTTAAATAAAACCCCATTCAAACCTTTTAAATACGAAAAGAGCCTGGAAAATCCGGTGGATTTCCCAGGCTCTTTTTAGCTTTGTGCATCCTGCCGTGAACCTTTTGCAGAAATTCTCTGGAAGGAAAAAAATTTGCTTTGAGTTCCCCCGAAATATTTTCTGTCTGCCAAATTCCCGAAAAGAAGGTTGCCTGAAGCAGCCCCAGCCAGCAAACTCCATTGGGATAATCTGAGATTACAGGCTTTGTTACAGTGCTTCCGGGTAGGAGAAAAAAGAAAGCTTTTGAACGGCGAAGCGATCCCGACTGTATCTGCAGATGCCCGTCCGGGGAGGAGGAGGCATCCGTCCAGCCTCACTATAATGATGCCCTGATGGGGATACCGACGGCATGCGAAAAACTCATGCCAGCAGCAGGATGAGCCCCGCTGCCAGCAGCACAGCGCCCCCGATGCGGTTAAGGGCCAGAGCCGCTTCAGACGGCTCCGCGTTTTTATACCGCCAGCCATGGCTCAAATACCAGGAGGAATAGGGCCATATAAGATTCCACAGACCCAATGGAATCAGGAGAATGGACCATCCTGCGCCGGAGGAAGAAGAGCGCCGGGGCTGACCGCTTTCCAGAACGTCCGTCAAAATGAAGCCATCGGCAAACCGTTCAGGATCGTAATCGTCGCTGAACCCACCGTAGCCGCCATGTTCATCGGAGACCCACCAATAGGAGGAACCATCGGGATAGGTGATTTCCATTCTGGTTTGATTCGGGTTGGCCTGAACAGAAAAATAATAAATATAGGTCCCGTCGGAAATCGTTCCTTGTTCCGGATCTACGGTATAAGTTGTTTCATTTTTCAGTACTTTGTAAACAGAGGAAGTTTGCTGTTTCTGGCAGGCGGTACCACAGAGAACCAGGGTTAGGATTATCAAAATAAATATCCATGTTTTTCTCATGAATTTTCCCTGCCTTCGAGTATGTTTTTTTATGCTCTTTCTTTATGGTTCCAGTATACCATGGCAGAGGAGGGAAAACAAATTTCTCTTTCCAGTCTGATTTATTGGTAAGCAGGGGTGGTTCGGTAAGAAAAACTGCATGCTGGCCTTGTTGAGAGGCCGGAATACAGTATGCTGCCTCGCGGCCGGTTAAAAAATAATATCCATAGTGTGGGTAAGAAACTTGGGGTAAGAGAAAGCCCGGAGGCCAAATCGACTCCGGGCTCGAGCTGGCCTAAAGGGAAATGGAAACTGATCCTGACCAGAAAAAGCCGCCTGCCGGACGTCCATTGGGGAAAAGAGGAGGGGCAGCGGCAACCGGTTGCAGCGAAGACTCTTACAGCCAGACAGGATGGCCAAGCGTGTCTGGGGAATGGGGAGAAGGAGCAGCAGAATCAGCGAATTCTCACTTTTGCAAAAAGTGGAACAGGTGTTATATCGTCTGTTCCAATGTGGAAGGGACGGTTAAAATCGATCTTTCCACATGGTAAAAATCCACAGAAAGGCTTTCCATCCAGCCAAAGTCCAGCGGTGCGGTAATAAGTGTTTTGCAGCAGGTAAAACCTCTTCCCATACGGAATTTATTTCTGCTGAACATTTGAATCGCCCGGGTGGGGCCGCCTGGGTTGCGGAATCTAAAAAAGACATCTGCCTGAGGCAGATGTCTTTCTTCTTGGGAGAGCAGCTAAAATCGATGTTTTCCCATTTCCGAGGAAGAGCCGCCCGTAAGGCGGCACACCGGCTGTGAGCCCAACAGAGTGGACCGCAACTGGAAAGGAGGAGCAGCGGCGAGAGTTTGTTCTGAGGTATAAAATAAGTCGGAACAAGCCATGTAAGGCTTGCTCCGACATGGAGCGGACGACGAGAATCGAACTCGCGCGACCAGCTTGGGAAGCTGGAGTTCTGCCATTAAACTACGTCCGCGTCAGCTTAATTATTATCTATCAAAACTGCAAAAATGTCAAGGGGAATTTTGGGAAAACCAGATTTAAAAGCCTGTCCGTTTCGACCCGACCGATACAATACCCATTGTGCAGACGTGTTTCGGCAAATTCCTGAGATAGAAAGAGGGAAAGTGCCAGGCTGCGGGATCTTACAGGCAGGGAAATCATAAAAAAGGTTTACCTCCCGGCTATAGTCCCATGTTCCATGAGGCAGCTAAAGAACAATCCCATGATGCTCTTCCGGTGGAGCCCGAGAGTGCGGTTCAGGAAGTAACAGACACACTTAATATGATTTCTGCTTAGTACCAAAATCATGGGCCATAGCCTTCACTTTTAGAAAGGAAAAAGCGCCTCCCGGCGGCAGAAGCCGCACAGCAGGCGCTTAAAATATCTTGTGGACAGGTTCCGCAACGCTGTCGGGGAGAACTGGAAAAGCTTCCCCCACCCACGCCCGATCCGGAGGCTCCATGCTGCCCCTTCAAGGTAAATGGGCTAAAAGGGCTTTGGCTTCACTTCCAACCATCGATAAAACAACCGCCAGCCAGGTCCTTTTGGTAACGATCAGAGCCGAACAGGGACGATCTGATCGCAGGTGGAGAACAGGGAAAGGGGTAAAACATCACCGCCTGCGACAAGGCAACGGCAATTTGGGAGGAGGTGGTTGGAACGACTGGAGTTACCGGTTAGGGCAGGATCTATAAAAGAAGTTGGATATTGTGGACAGGAGCGCCCCAGCTTTCCATGATGTTTTCGTCAAACGGTAATCAACTGGTATTCTTTGGTACCGATCCCCAACGCCTCAGCGTGATCCAGGCAGGAACGCCAGTTGGTGTCAGGATGATTGGCACAGAAATGGTCGGCACCGGGAGCGGGATGCATTTTAGCCAGACGGCTTCCGGGAAGGATGGGCTGCTGGTTGCAAAGATCCACACAGGCCATATCCAGGGCAACAGGGTCAAAGGAAGCCAGCATCCCCACATCAGGAATAATGGGGAAGTCGTTCTCGCCGTGGCAGTCACAGAAGGGGGAGACATCCACAATCAGGCTGATATGGAAATTGGGACGGCCATCCAGAACGGCGCGGGAATATTCCGCGATCTTGCAGTTAAGGATATCGTTGGATTCATCACTGGGAGAGCAGACCGCATCCGTGGGACAGACCCCAATGCAGCGGCCGCAGCCTACGCATTTGCTGTGATCGATAGAGGCTTTTTTGTTTGTCACGGTAATGGCACTGTGCGCACATACCTTGGTACAGGTGGCGCAGCCCACGCACAGAGGGGTATGAACAAAAGGTTTGCCGCTGCTGTGCATCTCCATTTTGCCGGCACGGGAGCCGCAGCCCATACCGATATTTTTGAGAGCACCGCCAAAACCGGTGGCTTCATGGCCCTTGAAGTGGTTGAGGGTAATGAAAATATCGGCGTCCATAATGGCGCGTCCGATTTTGGCTTCCTTCACATATTGGCCGCCTTCCACCGGGACCAACACTTCATCGGTGCCCTTGAGGCCGTCGCCGATGATGACATGGCAGCCGGTGACAAAGGGGTTAAATCCGTTGGCATAGGCGGCATCCATATGATCCAGGGCGTTTTTTCTTCCGCCCACATACAGGGTGTTGCAATCCGTAAGGAAAGCCTTGCCTCCCCGGGCTTTGATGAAATCTACCAGCACCTTGGCGTAATTGGGGCGCAGGTAAGCCAGGTTGCCCGGTTCTCCAAAGTGGATTTTGATGGCGGCGTAGCGGTCCTGAAAATTGATGCTGCCCATTCCGGCTGCGGTAATGAGCTTTTCCAGCTTTTGCAGCAGGTTGGTGTTCAGATTGGTATGCAGGTCGGTAAAATAGACTTTGGCTTTTTCCATAAATTTCTCTCCTGGAATCGTTTAATGGGAATTTTTACAAGGTGCGCTGTCCATTCTATTATAGGACAAAAAGATGACCTATGCAACGAGGCTTCTGTTTTTCCAGCCACCCTGGAGAAAACGGAAGAAAAAGGCGGCGGAGCGGAACACCCAGTCGGCATACATGGCCAACCAGACGCCGGATACCCCCAGCCCCATGCCACGGCCCAGAATATAGCTGAGCCCCACCCGAAAGATCCACATGGAAAAGACCGACACCAGCATGGTGAAGCGCACATCTCCTGCGGCGCGCAGGCCGTTGGGCAGGGTAAAGGAACTGGGCCAGAAGAAAATACAGGCCAGCAGAAAGACCCGCATCAGTTCCTGAGCAAGAGCGGTGGTTTGCGGGGAAAGATCGAAAAATCCCACCAAAGTGGGCAGCAGCAGATAGATTACGGCGCAGGTGGCGCCCATGGACAAATAAACCACACCCAGCAGCTTCAGGATATATTTGCGGGCGGCAGTATAATCCTCAGCGCCAACGCATTGTCCCACCACGGTAATGAGGGCCAGACCAATGGCTACGCCCGGGATATTGGTGAAGGTGGCGATGCTGTTGGCTACAGCATTGGCGGCGATGGCAGTGGTGCCGAAGGACGCCACCAGACCCTGAACAAGGATTTTGCCGATCTGGAACATTCCGTTTTCCATTCCATTGGGCACACCTACCCGGAGGATGCGGCTTACCATACCAGGATGGAATTCCCAGGAGGTCAGACTTTCGATGCGGATGCGGCAATGAGGGTTACGCAGGAGCGTGATGATGAGAATGGCTCCGATCAGCCGGGAAACCAGAGATGCAATGGCGGCTCCTGCCACCCCCAATGCAAAACCGTAAATAAGCAGTGCGTTGCCGCAGACATTGATAATGTTCATCAAAAGACTGGTGAACATGGAAATTTTGGAGTTGCCCATAGCGCGGAATAGCGCGGCTCCGCCATTATAAACCGCGATAAAGGGATAAGAAAGGGCAGACCAGAAAAAATAAATCTTGCAGTTATTCATGACGGCGGGTTCCACCGCACCAAAAATCAGCACCAGCAGCGGGCCGCCGGCCAGCACGCACACTGCTGCTACCGCAACGGCAATGGCAAATACGGTATATACCAGCTGCTTGGCAACGATACAGGCGCTGGAATCATCTTCCCGTCCCAGATACTGGGAAGCTACGATAGCGCCGCCGGTGGCCAGGGCTGAAAAAATATTGATCAGAAGGATATTGATGGTATCCACGGTGGAGACCCCGCTGACCGCAGCCTCTCCTACACTGGAGACCATCAGCGTATCCGCCAGACCGATGGTGACCGCCAGCAACTGTTCGATGATTAAGGGGATAATGAGTCGTACCAGATCTTTTTTGGTAAACATGTGCAGCGGCCTCCTGAATTATTTTGATGAATGATAAATATTTTTTATTCTGCGCTCTTTTGGGGCTTTTGGCAAGAGCCTGCAAAAAATCCTGGAGAAAACCGCGTAACTTTCCATGGATGTTCTAAAGGGGAGAATATAGAAATCGGGCAATTTGGATATTTTACCATGTAAAATTTGGGTTACCGTGGAAAAGAAATGGTAAAATATTTTACAAACATTATGGATTTTGATGGAAAATCTTTGATTCATAATTCATTAACAAATATTGGTTGTAAAGGATTCCAAATACTGATATAGTAATCCTACACAGGCTGGTCACAGAACCGGAAAAAGTCACCTGGAAGGAAACCGGCTGACGGGAGAATGCTTATGGAACTGAACCGAAAAAATGTCAAAACCCTGTTGGGAATCATTGCTTTTGCAGTACTGCTGAACTGGGGGCTGCATAATACAGATCAGGCGATGCGTATCTTTCAGTTGGCGCTTGGCTTGCTGCTTCCTTTTCTGGTAGGAGGAGCCATTGCTTTTATCCTCAATACGCCCATGCGCCGGATCGAGGGACTGCTTTTCCCGGCGGGGAAGAGTGGAGCTGCAGCGGCCCGGCTGCGCCGCCCGGTGAGCATTTTGCTGACCCTGCTGCTGGTGGCAGGGATCATGACGGTGGTCACTTTCCTGATCATTCCTGAGTTGGGACGAAGTATGGATACCCTGCGGGCCGGGATTCCCGCTTTTGCCGCCCGCGCCCAGCAGTGGACCGCTCAGCTTTCTGTCCGATGGCCTGAAATCGCCCAGGCGCTTCAGGCACTGCAGGTGGACTGGAATAAGATCACCCAATCTCTGATGAGCTTCCTGCAGGCAGGAGCAAGCAGTCTCATCAATTCCACCATTTCCATTGCCGCAGCCATTTTCAGCGTAGTTTTTACCGGCGTGCTGAGCGTGGTTTTTGCTCTGTATCTGCTGGCGCAGAAAGAACAGCTGGCGGCAGGTGCGGCCAACCTGCTGTACGCCTGGCTCCCCACCGGAAAAGCGGACCGGATCGTCAGGATCGCCCGACTCACCAACCGTACCTTTGCACGGTTTCTTTCGGGCCAGTTTACCGAAGCGTTTATTCTTGGCCTGATGTTTTTTGTGGCCATGAGTATTTTGGGCTTCCCCTTTGCGCTGATGATCAGCGTGCTGGTGGGAATTACCGCCCTTATCCCTGTTTTTGGAGCATTTATCGGCTGCTTTGTGGGGATCTTCGTCATCGCCATCCAGAATCCCATCCAGGCCGTGTGGTTCCTGGTGCTTTTCCTGGTGCTCCAGCAGGTGGAGGGGAACCTGATTTATCCCAAAGTGGTGGGAAGTTCGGTGGGCCTGCCTTCCGTGTGGGTATTGGTGGCAGTCACCATTGGCGGCGGTATGCTGGGGGTAGTGGGAATGTTGATTTTCATTCCTCTATGCTCCGTAATCTATACGCTGGTCAAAGAATCCACAGCGGCAAGGCTTTCTGATAAAGGGATGCGCCCCGCGGCGCCTGGACAGCCGGGGCAGCCTCTCGCTCCACCGGAAGCCAAAGATACATCTTCGACAAGTTGACGTGCTCTGACGGGGCTTGAGATTCCAATGCCGTTACTCCCCTAAATGTGCGCAATAGGTAAAACTATTTTTTATATAGGAGGGCATATTCATGACCAACCCACACAGCGGTTCCAGGGAAGAACTGCTTCGGCAAACAGGCAGTGACCCTCAGCGGGGCCTCAGCGCCCAACAGGCCGGAGAACTGCTGAAACAGTACGGAGAAAACAAGCTCCGGGCCAAAAAGAAAAAGACCAATTTCCAGCGGTTTCTGGATCAGTTCAAGGATGCAATGATCCTGATCCTGCTGGCGGCAGCGGCGATTTCCTTTGTGGTGGCCCTTTCCGAGGGCAATTCAGGGGAATTTTTTGAGCCCATCCTGATCCTGCTGATCGTGGTGCTCAACGCTGTGATGGGCGTTTTGCAGGAAAGCAAGGCGGAAAAGGCCCTGGAGGCCCTGCAAACCATGTCCGCCCCCCATGCCCGGGTACGTCGGGATGGAAGGGAAGAGATGGTGGACGCCGCTTCTCTGGTCCCGGGAGATATTATTTTGCTGGAGGCAGGAGATTTCGTTCCTGCCGACGCCCGACTGCTCCGGTCTTCCAGCCTTAAGTCGGAGGAATCAGCTCTGACGGGCGAATCGGTGCCCGCGGAAAAGGATGCGGAAGCCCAGGTGGAGGAAAACGCTCCGCTGGGGGACCGCCGCAATATGGTGTATGCCGGCTGCTCTGTTACCTATGGGACCGCCGTTGCAGTGGTCACCGGTACGGGAATGGATACCGAAATGGGCCGGATCGCCGATCTGCTCAGCGGGGAAGAGGATACGCAGACCCCTCTGCAAAAGAAGCTGGCGCAGCTGGGAAAATATCTGGGATTTGTGGCTCTGGCGGCCTGCGGCGTGATTTTTGCCGTGGGGTTGATGGACGGTATGCCGGTGATGGAGATTTTCATGACCGCTGTTTCTCTGGCGGTATCGGCAATCCCGGAGGGCCTGCCCGCCATTGTCACCATCGTTCTTTCCATTGGCGTACAGCGGATGGTCAGCCGCAACGCCATTATCCGGCGTTTGCCCGCAGTGGAGACTTTGGGCAGCGCTTCGGTGATCTGCTCCGATAAAACCGGAACGCTGACCCAGAACCGGATGACCCTGATGAAGGTATACGACGCCCGCAGCGGCAGTACGGAGGATGTTTCTGAGGCTATGAGCGGCGGCGCTGTGGAGATCCTCCGCTGCGGGGCTCTGTGCTGTGACGGCGCCATCGTGGTGGAAGGCGATACGATCAAACATCTGGGAGATCCCACTGAGACCTCCATCCTGTATGCTGCCTACCGCAACGGCATGACCAAGGAGGATCTGAACCAGACCTATCCCAGGGTGGCGGAGCTGCCCTTTGACTCGGACCGCAAGCTGATGACCACCGTCAACCGGATGGATGGGAAACTGGTGGCCATTGTAAAAGGCGCGGTGGATATGCTGGCTCCCCGGTGTGTCAGCGGAGATGTGGAAGCGGGCCGCCGGGTGGCGGAGGAGATGAGTGCCGATGCTCTCCGGGTGCTGGCGGTAGCCTGTCGGGAACTGGAGGAGCTTCCCGATGAGCTGACTTCCCAAACCCTGGAGAAGGATCTGACCTTCCTGGGCCTGGTGGGAATGATCGATCCGCCGCGTCCCGAAGCGCGGGAAGCGGTAGGGATCTGCCGGAAGGCCGGAATCCGTCCGGTAATGATTACCGGCGACCATGTGGTCACTGCTTCGGCCATTGCCCGGGATCTGGGGATCCTGCGGGAAGGGGACCAGGCGGTTACCGGCTCGGAGCTTTCCGCAATGAGCGAGGAAGAACTGGACAGCCGGGTAGAGTCCATTTCGGTATACGCCCGGGTTTCGCCGGAAGATAAGATCCGCATCGTCAAGGCCTGGCAGCGCAAAGGCCAGGTGGTCTCCATGACGGGGGATGGCGTCAATGATGCTCCGGCCCTCAAGGCAGCGGATATTGGGTGCGCCATGGGCATCACCGGTACCGATGTGGCCAAGGGTGCGGCGGACATGACTCTGACCGATGACAATTTCGCTACCATTGTGGAGGCGGTACGGGAAGGCCGAGGTATCTATGATAATATTCGCAAGGTAGTGGCCTTCCTGCTGGGAACCAACATCGGCGAGGTCTTTACCGTATTTTTCGCCATGATTTTCTGGCGGCAGTCGCCGCTGCTGTCCATGCAGCTTCTGTGGCTCAATCTGGTTACCGACAGCTTCCCGGCTGTGGCCCTGGGGATGGAAGCGGTGGAACCGGAGGTAATGTTCCGCAAACCCAAACCCAAAGACGAAGGAATTTTTGCCCATGGACTGGGTGTGCGGGTGGTGCTTCAGGGAGTCCTGTTTGCCGCCCTCACCCTCATCGGCTTCCGGTGGGGATGGCTCTCTACAGGAGATCTTACAGCGGGGCGCACCATGGCGTTTCTGGTCCTGTCCCTTTCCCAGGTCGTTCACTCCTTTAACATGCGGTCGGATCATTCTCTCTTCCGTATTGGCCCCTTTGGCAACCGGCGGCTGAATATGGCTGCGTTGCTGTCGGCGGCGCTGGTGGCAGTGATCGCACTGGTTCCTCCGCTGGCCGGGATTTTCGGCTTGACCATGTTGGATCTTCCCCACTACCTGGGAGCCATCGGGCTGAGCCTGGTGCCGCTGGTGGTGCTGGAAATCACCAAGGCGGTGGGCATCGTACGCCATCGTCATGAACCCCAGGCTGAAGGCTGAATTTGCAGATCGAAGAATGCGGAAAAATTTAAATTTTTGAGAAAACGTGCCGCCGTCCGGTGGTACGTGTAGCCAAACACCTTAAATACCGTGGTGCTCCATGGCGGCGGAAGGAAGATGCTTTTTGCGCCGCCGGGAGCCCACGTTTTTTATGTTCGGATTTTCCTGAGACAGGTAGTTGCAGGGAAGGTGCGAAATTCCCTGCCCACATCCCGCGTGAGAGAAAACACACTGGAGGCTGCCCGGTCCTTGGAACCGTATGAAGAAAAGAATGAAAAGAATTATATGGAAACCCGGCCTTGAAAGAGATGGGAGATATACCATTTTGTGCCCGAAAGCCAGCCCCAAACACCGAATTATGATTTTGGCCGAATACTGCTGACAAAAAACCAAATCAGACCTGAATTTTAAGAACGAATATTCATTTTTTAAAAAAAGTATGTTATACTACGGGTACGGCAACACAAAGAGAGGGGGACGTAAGCATGCTGGACAGACTTAACCTGTATAAGCCGCTTACCATCCTACTGCTGGCATTCAGCGGCATTGCGGTGGGGTTCACATATTTTTTGGACCGGAGATATTTTTTCCTGTTTGGCGGCATCTGGGTTTTGGTAACGCTCTATACCCTGGTGCAGGGGTGCCGGATCAGCGGTGATAACGAAAAATATTTTTCTGCCATCCGGCAGGCTCTTTTCGGCGCTCAGCGGGACTCGGTGGCCCAGTTTCCTCTGCCCACCATCATTGCCAGAGAAACGGGAGAGATCCTCTGGTGCAACAGCCTCTGCCGGGATCAGGTCCTGGGAGGGGAGGATGTTTTTGGCACCAGCATCTTCAAGCTGCTCCCCGACATTGATTTCCAGGAGCCCGATTTCAACGAAGGGATCAACATTACTCTGCACAACCGCATGTATACCGCCTACATAACTCGTACCGACCGCGAGGCGGAGCCTGTCTATGTGGTCTATCTGGCGGATGACAATGACCTTAAAGTCTATACCAAGGAGTATTTTGATTCCCGCCCGTCCGTCCTCATTATGCTGATTGACAACTACGCTGAACTTTTCCAGGATGCCAAGGAAAATGAACGCAGCAAGATCATGGGAGATATCGAGCATATCATCGAGACCTTTGCCGAGGAAAACAAGGGACTGGTCCGTAAGCTGGAAAGGGATCGCTATCTGGCTATTATTGAGGACCGGTACATGCGGGAGATTTTCCAGAATCGCTTTGAGATCCTGGATCAGATCCGCAATGTGGAAACGGGAGAACGGATCCCCGCTACCATGTCCATTGGGGTCGGGACCGAGCCGGGAGACCTGCATGAGGCGGAGAATCTGGCCCGGCAGGCCCTGGATATGGCTTTGGGCAGGGGCGGAGACCAGGCTGCCGTCAAACTGAAAAACGGCTATGAATTTTACGGCGGCGTCAGCAAAGGCGTGGAAAAGCGTAACAAGGTCCGCACCCGTATCGTGGCCAACGCCATCAGCGAAATCGTCTGCACCAGCGAAAATGTCCTCATTATGGGTCACCGCTTTGCCGATCTGGATTGCCTGGGTGCTTCCATTGGTGTTTACGCAGGGATCCGGGGATTTGGAAAGCCCTGCAACATCGTATTGGATGTACACCACAGCCTGGCTCAGCCCTTGTATGACCGGGTAGTGGCCAGCGGCAGCGGCTATGACAAGGTGATCATTTCTCCCGAAGAGGCCCTGGACCGGATCACCCCCGGGACCGTCCTGATCGTGGTGGATACCCATATCAAGAACATTCTGGAATCCCCCGCTGTTTACGAGCGGTGCCGCAATGTGGTGGTGATCGATCATCACCGCAAGATGGTCAACCATATCGACAACGCCATTATCTTCTTCCATGAGCCGTACGCTTCTTCCGCCTGCGAAATGACAGCGGAACTGGTGCAGTATCTGGGGGACAAACCCAAGGTAGGTGTGGCGGAAGCGGAGTCCATGCTGGCGGGTATCATGCTGGATACTAAAAACTTTACCATCCGTACCGGTGTGCGTACCTTTGAGGCGGCGGCCTATCTGCGTAAGATGGGGGCGGATACGGTGGAGGTGCGCAAGCTTTTCTCTTCCAGTATGGAATCTTACCAGCAAAAGAGCCGCCTGGTGGCCAATGCCGAAATTTACCGGGGCTGCGCCATTGCCTATACCAATTCCAGCAGTGAAGATATCCGGGTGGTGGCGCCGCAGGCGGCGGATGAACTGCTGAACATCAATGATGTGGAAGCCTCTTTTGTTTTGTATGAGGCAGGCGGCGGCGTTTCCATTTCCGCCCGGAGTATGGGAAAAATCAATGTGCAGATCATTATGGAAGCTTTGGGCGGCGGCGGTCATCTGACCATGGCAGGCGCCCAGCTCCCCGAAATATCCATGGAAAATACCCGCCAGAAGCTTTTGGAGGCCATTGACGCCTACCTGGAAGCCAGCGGCAAAAACAAAAAACAGACAGGAGAATAAGGAATATGAAAGTGATTTTGAAACAGGATGTAAAGGGAAGCGGCAAAAAAGGCCAGATGGTGGAAGTATCGGATGGCTATGCCAACAACTTCCTGCTGAAAAAGGGCCTTGCCGTAAAAGCTACGGCTCAGGCTGTGAATGAAATGAAAAACCGGGATGCCGCTACCGCCTACCGCTTGGCGGAGGAACTGAAAGCCGCTCAGGCTGCGGCTGCGACCATTGACGGCAAGACAGTAAAACTGACCGCCAAGGCGGGAGCCGCAGGAAAACTCTTTGGCTCCGTCACCGCTAAGGAGGTGGCCGAGGCTGTGCAGAAAGAACTGGGCGTGGAGCTGGAAAAACGGAAAATCAATCTGGATGCGGATATCAAAGCCTTTGGCACCTACACTGCTGAGGTGCGCCTGTATCAGGGCGTAACAGCCAAGGTATACGTCATGGTGGGGGAGGAGTGATCCTTCCCCCAGTTGTATGAGAAAGGGGATGAGGAGCATGGCGGAAGTGGATGCGGGCCTGGGAGACGTATTTTCCCAACAACTGCCCTTCAGCCAGGAGGCGGAGCAATCGGTGCTGGGTGCGGCCATCCTGGATGCGCGCTGTATCCCCGACATGATGGAGATCCTGAAACCGGAATATTTTTACCGACGCCAACATGTACAGCTGTATTCCCTGCTGGTGAGGATGTTCACCATGGGGGAGCAGATCGATGTCATTACCATTCTGGATAATGCACGAAAAGAAGGGATTTTTGCTACCCCCGAGGATGCCAAGGTATATCTGACCCAGTTGGCCCAGATCGTCCCCACCACCGCCAATGTGGGTTCCTATGCCCGGATCGTCCGGGAGAAATACTATCTGCGGAGCCTCATTGCCGCATCCCGGGAAATTGTGGACAGTGCCAGTGACGCCCAGGCAGACGCCTCGGAGCTGCTGAACCTGGCGGAGCAGAAAATCTATGACATCCGGGAAGGAAAGGATTCCGAAGGGATCGTTCCCATCAGCCGGGTGCTGGTAGAGACCTACGATCATCTTCAGAAGATCAGCGGTGAAAACCGCAAGGAATTTCTGGGAATCTCCACGGGCTATGGGGCGCTGGACGGGATCATCACCGGCTTGAACAAATCCGACCTCATCCTTATCGCCGCCCGGCCCGGTATGGGCAAGACGGCTTTTGCCCTGAATATCGCCTCCAATGTGGCAACCAAGGCCCGCAAGGCGGTGGCGGTTTTTTCACTGGAAATGAGCAAGGAGCAGCTGGCGCAGCGCCTGCTGTCCGCCGAGGCATTGGTGGAGAGCCAGAAGCTGCGGATGGGCAATCTCAGCGACGAAGACTGGGAAAAGATCGCCCGGGCAACCGGAAGCCTGGCGGGAGCGCCTATTTATATCGACGATACTGCCGGCGCCACTGTGGCGGAAATCAAGGCCAAGCTGCGCCGGGTCAAGGATCTTGGGCTGGTAGTCATCGACTATCTGCAGCTGATGAGCGGCAACCGCCGCACAGATAATCGTGTTCAGGAGGTTTCGGAAATCACCCGGAATCTGAAAATCCTGGCCAAAGAGTTAAATGTACCGGTAATCACCCTGTCCCAGCTTTCCCGCGGAACGGAATCCCGCAGCGACCATAAGCCCATGCTGTCGGACCTGCGTGAATCGGGCTCCATCGAGCAGGACGCGGACATTGTCCTGTTCCTGTATCGGGAGGCTTACTACAATGACCAGCTGGATGACAAGACGGAGGCCAAATGCATCGTAGCCAAAAACCGCCATGGGCAGACCGGCACCATCAGCCTGTATTGGGATGGGCAGTATACCCGTTTTTCCAGCGTGGATTATTTGCGGGAGGAATGACCGAAGAAGGTGAGGGCAGGCCTTGGAAACAAAACTGGAACAAAAGGCGTGGGAAGCCATCCGACGCTTTGACATGCTGCACAGGGGCGACAGCATCGCCGTCGGGGTCTCCGGCGGCGCTGATTCCGTCGCTCTTTTTGATTTTCTATGCAGCATCCGCCGGGAATGGGAATTGACCCTGACCGTCTGCCATGTCAACCACAACCTTCGGGGAGAGGAGAGCCTGCGGGACCAGGAATTTGTCCGGGAGCTGGCCGGAGAACGGCAAGTTCCGTTTCGCCTGCTTTCGGTGGATGCGGCGGCATTGGCTGGGGAACAGGGAAAAGGAATCGAAGAAGCCTCCCGGGAACTTCGATACCGTTTTTTTGCCCAAGTGGCAGGGCCGCTGGGAAAAATCGCCACAGCCCATACCCTGGACGACAGCGGGGAGACCTTTCTTTTCCGGTTGGCCAGAGGAAGCGGTCCCCGGGGGCTGCGGGGTATTCCTCCAGTGCGGGAGAATGTAATCCGCCCGCTTATTGGCTGCTCGCGCAGGGATGTGGAGGAATACCTTCACACCATGGGCCTTCCTTGGATGGAGGATTCTACCAATCGTGAGGATATGTATGCCCGCAACCGGATCCGCCATCATGTCATGCCTGCTCTGTGTGAAATCAATCCGCAAGTTCTGGAGGCGCTGGCAGGGGCTATGGAGCGGATCGATGACCTCCAGGCCCTGGCAGGACAAATGGCCCGGCAGTCCCTACCAAAAATCCGGCTTACGGAAGGAGAATGGGATGCGGCGGGGGTGTTGGCTTTGCCCAGAGCGGTGGGTAATTACCTCCTGCTGGAGATGCTGGAAAAAGCAGGGCTGCCGCCGGACAGCCGAAGGATAGAGCAGATGCGGCAGACTTTGCTCCGGGGCGGTGAGGCGGATATAGGCGGCGGTTTGATATTCCGCTGCTGTCGGGGAAGAGCCCGGCTGGAGCCGAAACCCCAGAAGCCTGTTCCCATTCAGGTGGAGATCTCCCTGGAGAGAGATACACTGCCCCGATCCATTTCGTTGGGAGATGGAAGAAAGCTGGAATTCACCCTCGTTTCAGGGAAGGAACTGCGAAATCCAGAAAAAATTAACAAAAGGGACTTAAATTCCCTTGCGGATTATGCTAAAATAAGTAATACTGCGATTTTGCGTCAAAAACAGGACGGTGACCGGATTGCGTTGCCCCAACGAGGCCGGCGGCTGCTGAAAAAGCTTTATCAGGAGGCAGGGATTCCGCCTCATCGCCGCGCCGCCCTGCTGGTACTCTGCGACCGGGATGGCCCTTTTTGGGCAGAGAAATTTGGCTTTGACCGCCGGGTCGTCTCATTGGACGCGGAAGAATATTTGACAGTAACGGTTTTGGAGGAAGCAGAAAATGGCACATACCATGCATGACGACATTGAAAAAGTACTGGTTACCGAAGAGGAACTGCATCAGGCTGCACAGCGGCTGGGAGCCCAGATCAGCAAGGATTATGCCGGCCGCCGGCTCAAGGTGATCAGCGTCCTTAAAGGGTCGGTGGTTTTTCTGGCAGACCTGATCCGGGCCATTGATGTTCCCCTGGAGTTGGACTTTATGGCTGTCTCCAGCTATGGTGCGGGGGTAAAGACCAGCGGTGTGGTTAGAATAATAAAGGATCTGGATAAGCCCATCGAGGGGTATGATGTGTTGATCGTGGAGGATATTCTGGACAGCGGCATGACCCTCAGCTATCTGAAGGAACTTCTTCAGGAGCGGGGACCTGCCAGTATAAAAATCGCTACCCTGCTGGATAAGCCGGAACGCCGCCAGACGGATGTAAAGGCTGATTATGTCGGCTTTGTGATCCCCGACGATTTCGTGGTGGGCTACGGGCTGGACTATGCTGAGAAATACCGCAATCTGCCCTATGTGGGCATTCTGGCTCCCCGGGTCTATGAGAAATAAAAAGCGGTTTGCCACTGCGCTTCCACAATCCGTTTTCCCGGAGCGGGCGTTAAAATAAAATAGCTGCTGAGACAGGAGTGAACCCATTGGTTTCAAACAGGAAAGGGCTTTTTATCTATCTGGCTGTGCTGGCTGTCATGCTGGTGCTTGCCATGCAGATGCTGCCCAACCTAAATCAGGAAAAACCTACGGAATACAATAAAATCATCGGGTATTTTCAGGATCAGAAAATTGAGGAGTATACCCTGGACTTCGGTTCTCTGGAGTTGACCTACAAGCTGCGAGGAGACAATACGGAGTACAAGTACGATGTTCCCAATCTGAGCCTGTTTGTGCAGGATACCCACGACCTGGTGGCTCAATACAACGAGGAGCACCCCGATGCACCCATCAACCAGTACTTCCTTCAGCCGGAAGAGCCTTCGATGCTCATGTCCCTGCTGATTTCCGTGGTGATGCCCATCGGTGCCATGGTGCTGCTGTTCTATTTTATGATGCGGCAGACCCGGGGCACAGGTAACCCCATGAGTTTTGCCAAGGCCAAACCCAAGCTGCCTACCGAAGGAGAGCGGGTCACCTTTGCCGATGTGGCAGGAGCAGATGAGGAAAAGGAAGAACTGCAGGAAATTGTGGAATTCCTGAAAAATCCTCAGAAATTCAATAATCTGGGTGCCCGTATCCCCAAAGGCGTGCTGCTGATGGGCCCTCCGGGTACCGGTAAAACACTGCTGGCCAAAGCAGTGGCCGGAGAAGCAGGCGTACCCTTCTTTTCCATTTCCGGCTCTGACTTTGTGGAGATGTTTGTGGGTGTGGGCGCATCCCGTGTCCGGGATTTGTTTGAGCAGGCCAAAAAAAGTTCCCCCAGTATCATCTTCATCGATGAGATTGATGCCGTGGGCCGTCATCGCGGCGCCGGGTTGGGCGGCGGCCATGACGAGCGGGAGCAGACCCTGAACCAGCTTCTGGTGGAAATGGACGGTTTTGGAGCCAATGCGGGGGTCATCGTAATGGCGGCCACCAACCGCAAGGACATTCTGGACCCCGCTCTGATGCGTCCCGGACGCTTTGACCGGCACATCACCGTAGGCTATCCCGACGTCAAGGGCCGTGAAGAGATCCTCAAGGTCCATACCCGCAATAAGCCCATCGCCCCCGATGTAGACCTGCGGGTCATCGCCCAGACCACCGGCGGATTTACGGGAGCGGATCTGGAAAACCTGGTCAACGAGGCGGCGCTGCTGGCAGCCCGCAAAAACAAGAAAGCAGTGACCATGGAAGAGATCGAAGAAGCGACTATCAAGGTGATTATCGGGCCGGAAAAGCGGTCCCATGTTATCCTGGAAAAAGAGCGGAATCTTACTGCCTATCATGAGGCGGGCCATGCCATTGTCACCTATCACTGCGAGACCCAGGACAAAGTTCATCAGGTTTCCATCATCCCCCGGGGCGGAGCGGGAGGTTATACCCTCTCTCTGCCTGAGAAAGATGTGATGTACCAGACCAAGAAGGAAATGGAAGAGATGATCGCCACCTTACTGGCTGGCCGTATGGCAGAAAGCCTGGTGTTGGGAGATATTTCCACTGGCGCATCCAATGACATTGAACGGGCTACCAAAATCGCCCGGGCCATGGTCACCCGGTTTGGTTTCAGCGAGAAGCTGGGCCCCATGGTGTATGGCAAGGATCAGAACGAAGTGTTTCTGGGAATGGACCTGGCTCAGGACCGGGGCTATTCCGAGCAGGTAGCGGCTCTCATCGACGAGGAAGTGCGTGGGATCATCGATACTGCGTATCAGCGGGCCCATGATGTGCTGACTATGGAAATGGAGAAGCTTCATCAGCTGGCAGACTACCTGAAACGCTATGAAAAGATTGACGGAGTCACCTTTGAAAAACTGATGAAGAATGAGGTAACTTTGGAGGAACTGATTGCCCGGGAAGAGGCGGAGTATGCCGCCCGTAAGGCCCGGGACAAGATCCGTGCCCAGGCGGCCTCCAGAACAGAGGAAGTTCAGCCCGGCGCACCGGAAGACCCCACTAAAGTGCCTCCCGCAGATACAGACCCCAAGGATCCTGCATCTTCTGAGGAAGAAACGCCCCAGCAGGATATCCCTGAAGAAAACCCGTAATTGATTTGGCCCGACGGCAATTTTGCCGTCGGGCCTTTTATATGACGATTCAGCAGAATCTATCCACTGGCTCTCCAAGCACGACTAAAAAGCTTGAGCTTTCAGGATCAAGCCAAGAGAACAATAAGAAACAGTTTCGAGACAATCATCTTGTCACTGGCTTAATGATTGCCTTAACGGCTGAAATGCATACGATGCACCGGTAAAATTTTTAGTGCAGCTTGAAGAGGTGAGCGGATGCTGTGCTTTTGTACTACCGACACGTCTCTTCAGTTGAGCGGTTCATTGCCTTTAACATATGGGATTGGAGAAAGGCGTCTCCTTTCGCTGATGAAAAATGACGCCCGGAATTTTCAAGCAGGTTTCCTATAAGGTCTGACGATAAGTCAGGATATTTTTAAAAAAGAATTTTATTATTGACATACGCTCATCGGTTGTGCCGCGTACCTTTTTCCACGGATGCGAATGCAACAGAGAGGTGGTCTGTTTTGCCAAAAATGAAAACACACACGGCAGCATGAAAGCTGCCGTGTGTGTTACTTAAGCGTTATTGCTGAGAGCTTTTTATATGCTCCTTCAGCTTTTGAAAAGTTTCTTCGCTGATGTCGTGCTCGATCCGGCAGGCATCCTCTGCTGCCGTTTCAGCCGAAACCCCCAGAGCAACAAGCCATTGGGTCATCAGTCGATGGCGTTCATAAATTCTTTCTGCGATGGCAAGTCCCGAGTCGGTCAGTTCGATCCAGCCCTCCGGGTCCATAGTAATATATCCGTTCTGACGCAAAAGATTTACGGCACGGCTCACACTGGGCTTGGTAAAGTCCAAATGATGTACAATGTCAATGGAGCGGACAACGCCTTTTTCTTTTTTGAGAACCAGAATGGCCTCCAGATAGTTTTCTCCGGATTCCTGGATTTTCATAGAGCGAAACCTCCCCAAAGCAGAATAATGTTCTCATTGTAACATAACCGATTTGTTCCCGCAAGGGAGCAAACTGCCGGAATTTTTGAGATAAAGAAGCGTTTTGGCAACCAAAACAAAGAGAAAAAGAGGATCAGGCAGGATTTTTGGAGCGACCGGAACAAATGTCCGCAAGGGGGCAGATCTGGCACTGAGGGCGGCGGGCAATACATACCTCCCGCCCAAAGTGTACCAGCCGGTGGCAAAAATCATTGGATTTTTCAGGAGGAAGCAGCGGCCGCAGCTGGTTTTCCACCTTGAGGGCATCCTTGCTGTCGGTAAGGCCCAGAAGGTTGGTGATGCGGATGCAGTGGGTATCGCACACAATGGCAGGTTTTCCAAAAATATCTCCTACTACCAGGTTAGCGGTTTTGCGCCCGACGCCCGGCAGCTTTACCAGCTCTTCAATGGAGTCAGGAACTTGTCCACCATATTGTTCCACCAGCATTTGGGACAGGGCAATAATATCCCGCGCCTTTGTTTTATACAGCCCACAGGAACGGATGATCCGCTCCACGTCCGGCAGTTCCGCTTGGGCAAAGGCCTCCACCGTGGGATAGGTGGAAAACAGTTCGCCGGTGACCATATTGACCCGTTCATCCGTACATTGGGCAGAGAGCCGGGTGGCAATCAGCAGCTCATGGGGCTTGATATAATCCAATGAGCATTGGGCCTGGGGGTAACGCTCTTCCAGGCGGCGGACCGCTTCCAGAGCTTTTTGCTTTTTGTTCATGGAAGATCCTCCTTTGAAAAAACGGACGATAAAATCAGAACAAACCAGGAATCAGGCCGTAGCCTATGATTCCCAATGCGGCGGAAAGAAGAATGAGAAGCGCGGGATGCAGCTTTTTGAAACGCAGGAAAACCAGAAGCAGGATCAGGAACAGCACCAGTGCGGTGACATTAAGGGTAATACCGCCTATCTGCCAATTAAAGCCATAGGCGCTGGCCTGCAGAAGAACCGTATTGCCGATGGACCATACCGCTGAAGCGATCAGTCCGATCACCGCAGGACGGATCCCGGAAAGAGCTCCCTTGACCCGGGGGTTCTGGCTGAAACGGGTAAAGACTTTGACCACCAGGATGATCACGATCATGGAAGGGAGGACCACACCCAAGGTGGCAAAGAAAGCCCCTGCCAAACCACCGGTCCGCATGCCGACGAAAGTGGCGATATTGATGGCGAAGGGACCGGGAGTGGATTCGCTGATAGCGATAAAGTCGATGAGCTGATCGGTGGTAATCCATCCGGCTTCCAAGACCTTATCGGTAATCATGGGAATCATGGCATAGCCGCCGCCAAAGGTAAACAGACCAATTTGGAAAAAGGTAGTGAAAAGCTTGATGAGCAGCATTTATTGGCCCTCCTTTGCCGAAGTGATCCCTTTATAGGTGAACAGACCGATTGCGGCAGCGGCAATCAGAATAAGGATCACATCAATATCCAGAATCGCCGAACACAAGAAGGAACCACCGGTGAGCCCTATTGTCAATAACGTGGGCTTGCTGTGCTTGGACAACTTGAGAACCGCTGAAACCATCAAAACGATAACAGCGGATTTGATCCCTTCAAAGGCGTAGAAAACCCAGGGAATCTCCTTGAAGCGGATATAAAAGAGAGAAATGAGAGAGATGATGACAAACGAGGGCAGAACCACTCCCAGTGTGGCCAGAATGGAGCCTAACAGACCAGCCTGACGGAAGCCGATAAAGGTTGCGCTGTTGATGGCAATCGGCCCCGGGGTGGACTCTGCAATGGCCAACAGGTCCAGCATATCGTCGTCGGAGATCCACTTGTGGGTTTCTACCACTTCGCGGTGGATGATCGGGATCATAGCATATCCGCCGCCAAAAGTGAAAGCGCCGATCCTGAAAAAGGAAACAAACAAGGCCTTGAGAACGGCAGCTTTAGAGGAAGCATTTTCGGGCATAAAAAAATCAAACCTCCTGAAAGATAGAGTGACCGGATGCGCAGCACATTCTCCCTAAAATCATGGAAAATCGCCTTGAAAGGGAGAATTCGCAGCCAATACGATGATTATTTTATCCCCATCACGGGATGTTGTCAATCTGGAAAGCGGGAACGGCAGAAGGTGAAATGGAATATGAAAAAACTTTTAATAAAAGCTGCAAGCTCAATTGACATGCTTTCTACAAAATGGTAAAATAATGGTTAACCCTGTACATAATGGGATAAATCTGTATGGCAAAAATGAAAAACGACGAAAGAAGGATGACGAATGGATCTTATGATTCTTGCACCTGTTGGTGCAGCAGCCGCCCTGCTTTACGCCGGCGTCCTTTCCGGAAGAGTTATGAGGGCAGACGAAGGTACCCCTCGGATGAAGGAGATTGCCGGGCATATCCGGGCCGGCGCCAATGCGTACTTGAAAAGACAGTATAAAACTGTAGCGGTATTTTTTGCTGCCGTATGTGTGGTTTTGGCCATTCTGGCGGTTATGGGGTATGTGAACAAGTCTGTTCCGGTGGCTTTTCTCACCGGCGGCTTCTTCTCCTGCCTGTCCGGTTATTTTGGAATGAAGATCGCCACTGCCGCCAACTCCCGCACTGCCTGCAGCGCGCAAAAGTCCTTGAACAGCGGCCTGAAGGTGGCATTCTCCGCCGGCGCGGTCATGGGCTTTACTGTGGTTGGCCTGGGAATGCTGGATATGTCCATCTGGTACTATATCCTCAAGTTTGTTTACCGCAATCTGGACCCTGCCGCTCAGGCACAGCAAATCTCTTCTGCCATGCTCACCTTTGGCATGGGAGCTTCTGCAGCAGCCCTTTTTGCCCGTGTGGGCGGCGGTATTTTCACCAAAGCCGCTGATGTGGGCGCCGACCTGGTGGGTAAGGTGGAAGCCGGGATTCCTGAGGACGATCCCCGCAACCCCGCCGTTATTGCTGATAACGTAGGCGACAATGTGGGCGATGTGGCCGGCATGGGTGCAGACCTGTATGAATCCTACGCCGGCGCCCGGCTTTCCGCCTTTGCGCTGGCGGTAGCTGCCGGATACGGCGCAGCCGGCATGGCTGTACCGGTGGCCATTTGCACCATCGGTATCTTTGCCTCTATTATCGGTACGTTTTTTGTCAAAACCGAAGAGAACGCTACCCAGCGCAGCCTGCTGATGGCTCTGCGCAAAGGAACCTACATCAGCGCCATTTTGGTAGCAGTGGCTTCCTTCTTCCTGATCAAGGCCACCCTGGGCAGCACAGGAACCTACTTTGCGGTGCTGTCCGGACTGCTGGCCGGTGTGCTGATCGGTTACTTTACCGAGTACTATACCTCTGATTCCTACAAACCCACCCAGAATCTGTCCACCACTTCCCAGACCGGTCCCGCTACCATCATTATCGGCGGCCTGTCCCTGGGCATGATGTCCACCGCCATTCCGGTCATCATTGTGAGCATCTCGGTGCTGGTCAGCTTCTACTGCGCCGGAGGCGCCTCCAATTTCAATGCCGGACTGTACGGTATTGCGGTTTCCGCCGTGGGTATGCTTTCCACTCTGGGTATTACCCTGGCTACCGACGCTTATGGCCCTGTGGCTGACAATGCCGGCGGCATCGCAGAGATGGCCGGGCTTCCTGAAGAGGTTCGGGAGCGCACCGATGCTCTGGACTCCCTGGGCAACACCACCGCCGCCACCGGAAAGGGCTTTGCTATTGGTTCTGCGGCTCTTACCGCACTGGCACTGATCGCAGCTTTTGTGGATCAGATCGGCCTGGTTGCTCCCGGATATCAGCTGAACCTGAGCATTACCTATCCTCCCACCCTGATTGGCCTGTTTGTGGGCGCCATGCTGCCCTTCGTTTTTGGTGCCATGACCATGGACTCTGTAGGACGGGCCGCCCAGAGCATTGTGTATGAAGTCCGCCGCCAGTTCCGGGAGATCGCCGGGATCATGACCGGTGAAGGAAAGCCCGATTACGAAAGCTGTGTGGACCTGTGCACCCGCTCCGCTCTGAAGGAAATGGTTGCTCCCGCGGTGATGACCCTGCTGGCCCCCATTGTGGTGGGACTGATCCTGGGCGTCAACGGCGTGGCCGGAATGCTGGCTGGTTCCACAATTTCCGGTTTTGTGCTGGCAGTAATGATGTCCAATGCGGGCGGCGCCTGGGACAATGCCAAAAAATACATTGAAGCCGGTCATGAAGGCGGCAAAGGCTCCGAATGCCATAAGGCTGCTGTGGTGGGCGATACCGTGGGCGATCCCTTCAAGGATACCAGCGGACCGTCTATCAATATCCTTATTAAGCTGCTTTCGGTGGTGGCCATCGTGTTTGCTTCGGTGTTTGTCAGCTTTTCCCTGATCCATTGATGTTTCCGTCAATCGGGGCGGCGTACCATGGTACGCCGCCCCTTTGCTGTGTAATAAAATTGTTGGCTTTGCGGGGGGAAAAACGGTCGTCAAATCCTCTGCTGAAGGCAGAAGAAACACTTTGCGGCAAGCAGCGGCAGAAGAAGGATGCATAGGCCGGAATGTTCTCTCTGTCTGCGGGCGGGGAGCCGGACCATTACCTTGAATCGGGGAAAGTTAAAGCAGCGTTTGCGACGGCTTTGGCTGGAAGGCACCCTCATAACCCGGGGAAATGCCTGCACCTGTTGTTTTAGGGCAGGTTTAATAGAGACGGAAAAATGGGGGAAGGCCCAGATCGTTTGACGGGTTTGGAAACAGAGTTACCGGGGCTTGTCCCTCTTTCCTTCTAAAGCGGAACATGGTACAATGAGCATGAGACATCAGGCATTGAGAAACGGAGCGTGTTTGCATGAGGAAGATACTCATTTTTGATACTACCATGCGGGATGGAGAACAATCTCCCGGGTGTTCCATGAATACCCGGGAAAAGCTGGAAATTGCCCGTCAGCTGGACAGGTTGGGAGTAGATGTCATTGAGGCGGGATTTCCGGTGTCCTCTCCTGATGATTTTGAGGCAGTGCAGCGGGTGGCCGCACAGACGGAGCATGCCGCTGTGGCAGCCCTGTGCCGGGCGGTAAAGGGCGACATCGATACCGCGTGGGAAGCAGTGAAGCAGGCCAGGAGACCCCGGCTCCATGTATTTATCGCCACCAGCGACCTGCACCTGGAGGTGAAGCTGGGGATCACCCGGCAGCAGGCGCTGGAGAAAATCCGCGAATGTGTTTCCTATGCCAGAAGCCTTTGCCCGGACGTAGAGTTTTCCGCCGAGGACTCCACCCGCAGCGACCGGGAATTTCTCCTGGAGTGCTTTAATGCCGCTGTGGATGCCGGAGCCTCTACTCTTAATATTGCCGACACGGTAGGGTACATCCTTCCGGATGAAATGTATGATTTGGTCTCCTATATCCGCCAGAACGTGCACTGCGCCGATCAGGTGGTTCTTTCCGTCCACTGCCACAATGACCTGGGAATGGCGGTAGCCAACTCCCTGGCTGCATTGCGGGCAGGAGCAGGGCAGGTGGAGGGCAGTATCAACGGTATTGGAGAACGGGCAGGGAACGCGGCTCTGGAAGAAATCATCATGGCGCTGAAAACCCGTGAAAACCAGCTGGATATGACCACAAACATCAATACCCGGGAGATTTACCGCACCAGCAAACTGGTTTCTACCGTGATCGGCGTCAGGATTGCTCCCAACAAAGCGGTGGTTGGCCGCAACGCCTTTAACCATGAAGCGGGGATCCACCAGCATGGGGTGCTGAAGAATCCTCTTACCTATGAGATCATGTCCCCCGAATCCATCGGGATCTACCAGAGTGATATGACTCTGGGCAAGCACTCCGGCCGCCACGCCTTTGTGCAGCGGGTGGAAGAGTTGGGATATACCCTTTCCGATGAGGCCATGGAGAAGGCCTTTGAGCGGTTTGTATCGCTGGCTGACCGGAAAAAGAATGTTACCGACAAGGATATTGAGGCGATGGTAAGTGCTCTGGGCTACGCTACGCCCGAAACCTATCGTCTTCACAGCTTTGTAGTCAACAGCGGCACCGTGATCTCTGCCACCGCAGTGGTGAAGCTGATCCGCAATGGGGAGGAGATCGAGCATGTAGCCCGGGGCGACGGTCCTATTGATGCAGCCTTCAAAGCCATTGACCGTATTGTCAAGGAAGGATACCAGCTGGCCAGTTACACCATCCACTCGGTGACGGAAGGCGAGGACGCCTTGGGTGAGGTCACCGTCCGGCTGAAAAAGGGCGGCAGAATCATTGTGGGACGCGGGCTTTCCACCGACATTTTTGAAGCCAGCCTCAAGGCTTATATCAACGCTATCAACAAGGCGGTGGGGTGACCTGACGGAAGGATGGAAGCAAATGAAGCATATCGAAATACTGGACACCACCCTCCGGGACGGCGCCCAGGGCGAGGGAATCAGCTTTTCCCTGGAAGACAAGCTGAATATAACCCAAAAGCTGGCCAAGCTGGGGCTGGATTTTATTGAAGCGGGCAACCCGGCCTCCAATCCCAAAGACATGGAGTTCTTTCAGCGGCTTCGGGAGCTGGAACTGGGAAAAACAGAGGTGGTGGCCTTCGGCGCCACCCGGCGGAAACTGATCCGGGCGGAAGAGGATGAAAATTGCCGCTCCCTGCTGGCGGCGGGGACCCGGTGGATCTCCGTTTTTGGGAAAAGCTGGGATCTCCATGTGCGGGATGTGCTCCGGACGACCCTGGAAGAAAATCTGGAGATGATCCGGGACACGGTTGCTTTTTTCAGGGAAAATGGGCGGCAGGTCATCTTTGACGCAGAGCATTTCTTTGACGGATGGAAACAGAACCGGGACTATGCCCTGGCCGCAGTGAAAGCTGCCGCAGAGGCAGGCGCCGCCCGCATCTGTCTCTGTGATACCAACGGAGCCTCCTTCCCGGATGAGATCGCCGCGATCGTGGGAGAAGTGACAAAAATTCTTTCCGTACCGGTCGGGATCCATACCCACAACGATGTGGGCTGCGCCGTGGCCAATGCCATGGCGGCGGTAGAAGCGGGAGCTTCCCATGTGCAGGGAACTTATCTGGGGTTTGGGGAGCGGTGCGGCAACGCCTGCCTGGCCACCCTGATCGCCAATCTGCAGGCCAAGCGAGGCTATGACTGTATTCCTGCCGACCGGCTTTGCCGCCTCACCAAAACTGCCCGGTACATCGCGGAGGTGACCAATCTCCTGATCCCCGCCAATACCCCGTATGTGGGCAGGAGTGCCTTCGCGCACAAGGGCGGGATGCATGTGGACGGCATTTATAAAAATTCCTTTTCCTTTGAGCATATTTCTCCGGAAGCGGTGGGGAATACCCGCCATGTGCTGCTGTCCGAATTTGCAGGGAGGACGGCCATTGCCAACCGGGTGGCGGAACTGGACGCTTCGGTGACACGGGACAGCCAGGTAACGGAAGAGCTGATTGAAAAGCTGAAGCTGCTGGAATATGAAGGATATGCCTTTGAATCGGCAGGGGCCAGCTTTGAGATTTTTGCCCTGAAGCATCTGGGAAGGTATACTCCCGCTTTCAGTCTGGAATATTTTAAGATCATCAGCGAGGAACCGGCGGTGAATGTGGCGCGTTCCTGCTGCGCCATCATCAAGGTCCGGGTGGGGGATACAGTGGAAATGACTTCTGCGGAAGGCGAAGGTCCGGTCCATGCCATGGACGTGGCCATGCGCAAGGCGCTGGAAGTATTTTACCCTGCATTGTCAGAGGTGCGGCTCATCGACTACAAGGTACGGGTCATGGAAAGCCGCAGGGCAACCGCCGCCAAGGTGCGGGTATTGATTGAATCCCGGGACGCCGGGTCCGTCTGGACAACGGTGGGGCTTTCAGCGGATATCATTGATGCCAGCTGGCAGGCCCTGCGGGACTCCATGGAATATAAACTGATCAAAGATGGAATCATCTGAATATATCGGTACAGGAAGCATAGAAACTGTGACTGTCAGAGGAGGAAAACAGATGCGGGATTACTTTATGCGGACAGAACGGCTGGGATTTTCCGTGTGGACAGGGGAAGACGCTTCTTTGGCCCAAGCCCTGTGGGGTGACCCGGAGGTGACCCGGTATATCTGTGCCAGCGGGAGCTTTTCACCTCAGGAGATCCAGGATCGCCTGGAGTTGGAGATCCATAACGGCGAAAAGTACGGCGTTCAGTACTGGCCGGTATTTTTGCTGGACACGGCAGACCTGGTGGGGTGCTGCGGCTTGCGCCCTTGCCCGGCAGAGCCTGGAACCTATGAGCTGGGATTTCACCTGCGCCCGGCCTACTGGGGAATGGGACTTGCCCCGGAGGCCGCTTCCCAGGTCATTGGCTATGCCTTTTCGCACCTGAAAGCAGCCAAGCTTCAGGCTGGGCACAACCCTAAAAATATTCGTTCCAGCAACGTGCTGGCCAAGCTGGGATTCCGGTATGTGGGAGACCATTTTTATCCGCCTACGGGGCTGGACCACCCCAGCTATGAGTTGCTGCCCCAGGAAGCGTCGGAGCATCCATAACCTCCAGGCTGTGATGTCGTTCAGAAGAACTCCACCGGGGTGAAAGCCCGGTTACATTGGATATACATCCCCGGTATCAATTGAAAATGCCCGGCGCCTCTTTCATTTAGGGGAGACATCTCCGTTGGAAGCGGCAGAAAGTGGCGGTCAGTCGCAGTAGGCCGCCAGCTTGCGGGATATAACCGTCATCTGCTCCGGAGAAAGCTCTGCACCATGCAGGGTAAGGTACAGAATCTGCCGGTCATAGCAGACCAGCCAGGTGTTCCCCGGCTCATCCTCCCAAAACACCCTGTATACTGCATTGGCTTCCCAGGCGGGTTCATCACACAGCCGGAAAGCTGAATCCCATCTTTGGTTTAGGTAGTCTCTGAAACACAGTTCATAAAGCCACGGCAGGGAAACATCCGCAATTTGATAGGAGAGGGCAGGGACGTCCTGCCCATCGGGCGGGGAATCCTGCCGGGCATCGGTCACACACAGCAGCGGGGTGCGGTTTACTGTTAACTCCCGGGAATAGTCGGAGTATCCGCTGCCCAATCCAAGATCCTCCAGAGTAAAGGGCAGAGGGTCATTGTAGAGCGGCCACTTCCAGATACGGTCATCAGAGATGGGAACGGAGATGGTGCGGACCGGTTCCCGCTTCCACAGGTCTGAAAAACCCATGATGCTCCACCCCAAAAGACCGATTGCGGCAAAAGAGAAGAAAAAGGCAGCTCCTATGGTGACAGCGAATGTTACCTTGCGGGGGGCCTTTTTTCGTTTAAAAAGTTCTTTGATGCCTTGGGTCAGAAGAACCACGATCAGTACAAAAGACAAACTGCCCGCCAGCATCCATCCCCGGCTGCTGTCCAGAGCTGACGCCAGCATGAACAGGGACACCAGGCAGATAAGAATCAGATAGCCCCGTGAGACGATCCGCCGGAGGCGTGTGTGCCCGGGAAAACAGGCGCCACCGGCAGCCACCGAGCGGAGAGAACGCCGGTACCATATGATATAATCTCCCAGAACAAACAGGACATAGGCGAACAGCAGCGGCCAGACCAGGGAGGCGGAAAGCTGAATCCCGTCGCTGAAGATATCCAGAGGGTCGGTCAGAAAGCGATACCCCTGAAAAGCTACTTGGAGCAGAGAGATGATCAGGGTTGCGCCCATGCCGGGCAACAGGCTTTTTCTGGCGGAGCGATGAATGACTTCCAGCTTTAAGGCTTCATCATTTTCGATGGGGATGGGGTCGGGGCGGTCGGTGCAGAAAACCTGTATTTGAGCACGGCTGGCGACAAATTGCCATCCCGCAAACTGGCAGTAATCCTGAAAAGTTTCCTCACCTTGGGTAGGCCCGGGAGCAAAATCGGAAGCCTCCGGGAAGTAGGTTACCGCGTAAGTAAGCTGTCGGGGTTCTCCCTTTCGGTAGGTCCACCAGAAAGCCCCGATTTTTTCCAGGAACCAGCCTTTGGATGCCATTTCACTCAGATGTGCTTCGATGCCCTCCCAATCCATAAACAGGAATTGTTCCAGTCTGTGTTTTTTCATTGCGGATCCCTCCCTGAACCGGTCAGCCTCCGGTAGTCTTCGGCCAGCAGCAGAAGCCGCTGATACTCCTCCTCCAGCATGGCGGAACCAGCCGGAGTAATCAGGTAACTGCGTCTGCGTCCTTCGGCCCGTGTTTCCCGGATCATTCCCGCAGTCAGGAAACTTTCCAGCAGGGTATAAAGGGTACCGGGCCCCACAGTGACCCGCCCGCCGGTAAGAGCGTCTACCCGGGCCATAATATCCACTCCGCAGCACTCTTCACGCAGGCACAGCAGGATATAGAACATTTGCTCAGTCAATGTGCGGAATTTTTCCCGCGGCAAGGGGCTCCCTCCTTTACAAATATCGATATTCAATATTTCAAATACAGTGTAACATCGAATATCGATAATGTCAAGGATCATGGCGATAGACAAAAAAGACAGGAAAGGGGCCTGAGATTTTTGGCACGGTTTCGTCGGAACGTTTTTTGATTGGGAAACGGGATGGACACTTTAATTTTTGATACTTGATTCAGTTGGGTATCCCAAAGATAGCAAGCTGGCTGTGGAAGGGGAAATCCTGGGAAGGTTCCCGCGGCGGCATCTTTTCTGCGGCAATGCAGGGAAAAGGCGTTGCTTGAATAACCATGAGCATTCTGTCAGAGGTCTTTTCTGTGCCTGTGCAGAAAGAAGGCCATTTCAGCTGGGTGCTTCCAATAAGATGGCATATGACGAGAGAAGGCCGGCAAAACAGAAGGAGAAGGATCTGCAAGCAGAAATTTTTTCTTAAACAAAATGCAAGCCTGATGTAATTACAGGGTGAGAGATAAAAATGTGGGGGGTTGGCCAAAGTCATACAGCAGAGTATGCTTTGAGAAGCCGTGTAAACCTTCCTCGTGACCGGGAAGGCTGTTTTAAGAACAAGAGGATCCGACCCCGGCAGCTTTTCACCCGGTCTCCGCCGCCTTCGACCAATTTTTCCTCTGCCGGGACATATACTGGGATTACGGACAATTAGGGAAAATACAAAGAAGGCGGACAACTGGGAATGACCATTTATGCAGACGTCCTGATTACCATTAATTTTATCATTGATCTGATGCTTCTGCGGATGTGTGTGCTGTTGACCGGAATTCCCCTGAGTACAAGGCGGCGATATGGAGCAGCCTTGGTAGGAGCTGTGGGTTCCCTGGTCATTTTTTTGCCGGTCCGTTCTTTCGGCGCCGATTTGATGGTCCGGATGGTTCTGGCAGCAGCAGTCATAGCTGCGGCCTATGGAAGACGTCCGCCCCGGGTATTTTTTCGCCTGCTGCTGGTGTTTTACGGCGTCAGTTTCCTGACCGCGGGAGCGGTACTGGCGCTTTGGATGGTTCTTCCGCCTGGGATGGTTGCGGTAGGGAACGGGGCAATCTATTTTCACATCAGGCCGCTGCTGCTTGTCGGCTCCGTGATTGCCGCATACGGCTTTGTATCGGCTTTTAACGGCATTTTCAGGCAGGGAGATCAAGGTGGAAAGGTATATACCTTTACTGTTAAAAGGATGGAAAGAGTGGTTTCTTTTCCGGCTCTGGCGGATACCGGAAACAGGTTGACAGAACCATTTTCCGGACTGCCGGTGGTGGTGGTGTCACTGACGGCTGCGGCTGCGCTCCTGACCCCGGAGGAAGAAGCGTATATCCTCCGGGAAGGACTGGACGGTACGCTTCCGCCCGGCTTGCGGGTGGTAGGCTGCAGTACGGTAGCGGGAGAAAAGATGCTGGTAGCTTTCCGGCCGGACAGCATGACGGTGAAAACAAAAGCGGGGGAGGAGGAGATTCAGGGATATGTGGCGGTCAGCAGCCACGAAATCGGGGATGGGACTTACAGCGGAGTCTTTCACCCTCAGGTCATCCAGATTTTAACGTAAGGTGGTCAAATGGTATGAAAGCTTTGGGAGACCGGCTGCAAGGCAAGGTGCGGGAATTATGGCGGAAATTGCTGTGTTGGATCCGTGGGCCGGGAGAAGTTTATTATATCAACGGGCCGGAGACCCTGCCGCCTCCACTGACCCGGGAGGAAGAAGCGGTAGTCTTTGCACGGCTGGAGGAACATGACAGAGAGGCCCGGGAAAAACTCATTGTTCATAATCTGCGGCTGGTGGTCTACATTGCACGCAAGTTTGAATCCACTGGCGTGGGGGTGGAGGATCTGGTTTCCATCGGCACGATTGGGCTGATTAAAGCGGTCAATACCTTTTGCCCCAGCCGGAACATAAAGCTGGCCACCTATGCCTCCCGCTGCATTGAAAATGAGATTCTGATGTATCTGCGCAAATTTCAGACCGTCCGCAACGAAGTGTCCATCGACGAGCCCCTCAACATCGACTGGGATGGGAATGAGCTGCTCCTTTCCGATATTTTGGGAACAGATAATGATACAGTCGGCCGTTCCATTGAGCAGGAGACGGAGCAGAATATCCTCCGGGATGCGGTGGAGAAGCTGCCGCCCCGTGAACGGACCATCATGGAACTGCGCTTTGGTCTGGCGGGAGGGGAAGAAAAAACACAGAAGGAAGTTGCGGACCTGATCGGTATTTCTCAGTCTTATATTTCCCGGCTGGAAAAGAAAATCATCAAGGGACTTAAGGCAGATCTGGAAAAAGTTTACTGATCTTCTTCCTTTTGAAAAGGTTTTGTTGTATGATGGGGAGGATATCGCCGCATTGCTGCGGCAGAAAAGGAGAGGAAGTTCATGCGCCCCATCATTGGTATGACTGCCGCCCGGTTGCTGCAAGGCGAACTGGACGGATACAAGACCCAAAGCGACTATGTTCATTCCATCATCCGTGCCGGCGGCACCCCCGTTTTGCTCCCCCGTACGGAAGACGAGGAGATTATTCAGAGTCTGGTGAAGACCCTTGACGGCCTTCTGGTACCGGGAGGGATTGATGTGGCGCCCTGCTTCTATGGCGAAGCGCCGGTGGCACAGGTGGTCTGCACCGACCGCATGATGGATGTGTTTGAGATGAACCTTATTAAAGCGGTACGGGCCGAAGGAAAGCCGATTCTTGGGATCTGCCGCGGTTGCCAGATCATCAATGTCACTTTTGGCGGTACCCTGTACCAGGACATCCCCACCCAGTTTGAAGGCGCTCACTGCCATTATCAGAACACCCTTTTCCGCAGTGAACCGTTCCATACCGTAACTGCGGAGCCGGACAGCGCTATCGCGCAGATGATCGGGGAGACCCAGTTTGACGTTAACACCTACCATCATCAGGCGGTCCGGGACGTAGCTCCCGGATTCTCAGCCGTAGCCTGGTCCGAGGACAATATGGTGGAAGGCATTGAAGCAGATGATGGCCGGATCATAGGCGTTCAGTGGCATCCGGAAGGGATGGCTCAGCGCTTTCCTTGCTTCCAGAGGCTGTTTGACCGTTTCGTAGACCTCTGCCGGGAGTGACAATAATTTCCACCCACATATTTTTTCCGGAGGTTTAGCCGGGAAATCCCCCTGCCCATACTATTACATACGGCACCCTTTTACCGAAGGGCGGCGTATGCCAGCAGGCAGGGGGATGTTTTATATGTATGTCAATAAGGTGGAAATTTGCGGGGTCAATACCGCCCGTCTTCGTACCCTGAAAGAGGCGGAAAAAATGGATCTGCTCCGCAAGGCTCAGGCAGGAGACAGGGCGGCCCGGGAAGAATTGATCAGCTGTAATCTGCGCCTGGTTCTCAGCGTGGTGCAGAAATTTACCAATCGGGGAGAAAATCTGGACGATCTGTTTCAGGTAGGTTGCGTGGGGCTCATTAAAGCCATTGATAACTTTGACCCTAACCTGGGAGTTAAATTCAGCACTTATGGGGTTCCCATGATCATTGGAGAAATCCGGCGATACCTCCGGGACAACAACATGGTTCGGGTGAGCCGCAGTATGCGGGACACGGCCTACAAGGCCATGCAGACCAAAGAGCTATTGACGGGAAGAAACCTCCGGGAGCCCACGGTGGAGGAGATCGCCGCTGAAATGGGTTGCCCCAAGGAGGACGTGGTACTGGCCCTGGAGTCCATTGTGGAGCCCAGCTCCCTTTATGATCCTGTCTATTCAGACGGCAGGGACACTATTTTTGTCATGGACCAGATCCGTGATAACTGTACCGACACCGACTGGCTGGAGGAAATCGCCCTCAAGCAGGCCATGGAAAACCTGAGCGAGCGTGAAAAAAAGATCCTTTCCCTGCGCTTTTTGGTGGGGAAAACCCAGATCGAGGTCTCCCGGGAAATCGGGATCAGCCAGGCTCAGGTATCCCGGATCGAAAAGGGCGCCCTGGAGCGGATCAAAAAGCAAATATAGGATACGAGAAAAAGATTGGCGGTTGACCGCTCTATGGGACCTGCCGTCCTGCATACACTGTTACCGGGGGCGGTGAGAGTATGGTTTGCAGGATCGTGGATTTGCGGTATAAAGAAGTGGTCAATATCAACGACGGCAGCTGTATGGGCTGTGTATCCGATGTGGAGATCGACACCTGCTGTGCCTGCGTGACAGCGATTGTCATCTACGGCCGCCAGAAGCTTTTTGGACTTTTGGGGCGGGAAGAGGATATCGTCATTCGCTGGAATCAGATCCAGTGCATTGGTGAGGATACCGTGCTGGTTAAGTATTGTCATCCTCAGGGGAGCTGCCGCAGACGTCAGACCTCTTTGCTGGACCGCCTCTTTGGATAAACAGTTTGGCGTTATAGAGAAAAATCAGGAAACTTTTTGTAGAAAATCGAGAAAAAGTTCTTGCAAACAGGCTGTAGTTATGGTATCATAATACGGCAAAACGCATGCGCTCCAATTGGAGGGCAGGTGCCGGAATCCCGGTGGCCGTCCAAAGTGCGGAACGCAGAGGTTTCAAAACCAAAGGAGGAATTTTTGTCATGGCAGTAGTTACAATGAAGCAGCTCCTGGAGGCCGGTGTGCATTTCGGTCACCAGACCAGAAGATGGAACCCCAAGATGGCTCAGTACATCTTCACCGAGCGCAACGGCATTTACATCATCGACCTGCAGAAGACCGTCAAGAAGCTGGAAGAAGCTTATATGTTTGTCCGTGATATCGCGGCCGAAGGCGGCAACGTCCTGTTTGTGGGCACCAAGAAGCAGGCTGGCGACTCCATTAAGGAGGAAGCCGAGAGAGCCGGCGCTTACTATGTGAATGCCCGTTGGCTGGGCGGTATGATGACCAACTTCAAGACCATCCGCCGCCGCATTGCCCGTCTGGAGCAGCTGAATAAAATGAAAGAGGACGGTACTTTTGACCGCCTGACCAAGAAGGAAGCTGCCAAGCTGGCTCTGGAGATCGAAAAGCTGGAGAAATTCCTGGGCGGCATCAAGAGCATGAACAAGCTGCCCGGTGCGCTGTTCATCGTTGACCCCCGCAAGGAGCGCATTGCCGTTTCTGAAGCCCGGAAGCTGGGCATTCCCATCGTAGCTATCGTGGATACCAACTGCGATCCCGATGAGATCGATTACGTGATTCCCGGCAACGACGACGCCATCCGTGCCGTTAAGCTGATTTCCCAGACCATGGCCGACGCCATCATCGAGGGCCGTCAGGGCGCTCAGGGCGCGGCTGAGGCAGAAGCGGAGGCCGCCGAGGCTGAGGCTGCCGCTGAGGAAGCCGCCAACTGATTCTGTTTTGAACATGTAAGAGCAATGCCCGGATGGAAGTTCGGGCATTTGTTCGGTGAAATAGGATTGAAACGAATCGAGAACGATTGAAGATACAGGAGGCAATATTTATGGCTTTTACTGCAAAGGACGTACAGAATCTCCGTGAAAAGACCGGCTGCGGCATGATGGACTGCAAAAAGGCTCTTACCGAAGCCAATGGCGACATGGACAAGGCGGTTGAACTGCTCCGCGAGAAGGGCCTGGCCGCTGTGGCCAAGAAGGCCGGCCGCATTGCCGCCGAAGGCGTTGTCTGCGCGATGGTGGACGAGGCCAAGAAGGTTGGCGCCATTATTGAGGTCAACTCCGAGACTGACTTTGTGGCCAAGAATGCCGACTTTAATGCCTTTGTTGAGGTTTGCGCCAAGACAGTTATTGAAAAGAATCCTGCCGATTTGGATGCCCTGATGGCCTGCCAGATCTCCGGCGGTTCCGAGACCGTTGAGGAAGCTCTGCGGGAGAAGGTACTCACCATTGGTGAAAACCTGAAGGTTCGCCGCTTTGAGCGTTACGAGGGCGACATCATCACCTACATCCATGGCGGCGGCCGGATCGGCGTCATGGTCCTGTTTGAGGCTCCCGCTGTTGCTGGCAAAGAGGAGTTCAAGACCTATGCCAAGGATGTGGCGATGCAGATCGCTGCGGTATCTCCCGCTTATGTAGGCCGGGAGGATGTGCCCGCTGAGGAGATCGCCAAGGAGAAGGAGATCCTCACCGTTCAGGCTATGAACGAGGGTAAACCCGCCAACATTGCTGAGAAAATGGTGATGGGCCGCATCAATAAGTACTACAAGGAAGTGTGCCTGCTGGAGCAGCCCTTTGTGAAGAACGGCGATATCAGCGTTGGCCAGTTCACCAAGGATACCGCCAAAGAGCTGGGCGGAGAAATCAAGGTAGTGAAGTTTGTTCGCTTCGAGAAGGGCGAAGGCTTGGAGAAGCGCGAAGAGAACTTTGCTGAAGAGATCGCCAAGCAGCTGAAAAAATAAACCATTTATCACCGTCCCACGAAAAAACGCCAAAAATCCCAGATTTTAGGCCAAGAGAAAGTGGGAGAAGCTGAATAAAGATGCAGAAGAGTACAGGAATCAAAAGATTCCTGTACTCTTTTTTTGTTTTCCGAAAAAAGCGTCCGATTCGGTCGATATAAACCCCAAAAAAGCCCCAATAAATCAACTGATAGGTTAACTGGACACGGAATAGGTCAACTGATAGATCAAGTAATAGATCAACTGAAGGTCCAGGGAGCCGGA
>CASEAH010000047.1 GCA_949285935.1 uncultured Oscillospiraceae bacterium | reverse complement strand
CTTCCCACCGGTTTCCCCGGCCTGTGATTTGCGCCTGCCTGCGTCCAGTGTTGGGCGCACAAGGGTAAATACCGTCTCGGCGATAGGGGAAAGCCCCGTGGGTTCCGATTCGTTCAAAGCATATTGGCAGATGGCCAGCAGGATAGCGCCCTGTTCCTTTTTGGGAAGCCTTATAATGGCATCAAGGTAGGATCTGTAAAAGGTAAACTGTTTGCGTTCCATTCCCTTCCTCCTCATCCATCAAAAGGGAAGATCTCCGGTGTCCCCCACCTCTTCAAACCCACCGTTGCTCTGAGAGGCGGGAGAAGGATCCGCTTTTTCTTCCCGCGTCTGTTTTCCGCCAACAAAGAAAACATTGTCAGCCACAACCTCAACGGCAGTGCGCCTGTTCCCCTGCCGGTCCTCGTACTGCCGGGTCTGGATGCTCCCCTCCACCCCCCAGCGGGTCGCCCTTGCCAAAATACCGGGAAACGAACTCTGCCGCCTGCCTCCAGGCAACGATATTGATAAAATCGGCTTTGCGCTCTCCGCTCTGGTCTTTGAACCGGCGGTCAACCGCCAGGGTAAGGCTGCACACATACGTCCCGCTCTGGGTTGTTTTAAGTTCGGGCTCCGATGTCAGCCTGCCGATGAGAATGGCTTTGTTAAACATGCTCATTCCTCCAAATAGTTTTTGTAAAATTCATCCATCCACTTTTCCATGTTCCATCCGTATGCCTCCATGCACCGGCGCTGGGCCATGGCCTTGAGCGACCGGGATACCTCCCCGCACCGGTGGACGCTGTCCGGGCCAAAGATGTGGCACCGGCTGTGGTGCAGCCGCACAACAAGACCAAGCTTTTCGGATTTCCGGCGCAGTGGGCCCCCGAATACATGATGGAGGTCCAGCGGGTCATCGAAGCGGGGTGCCTCCCCGCACAGATAGCAGCGGCTTTCGTCCTGCTGCAAAATGCTTTTCATCCTATACCTCCACAAACTCTTTACCGCACTTTGGGAAAATGTTCATGTCCATTCTGATGCCCTCAAGATGAATTTTGTTTACTGTTCTGAAATGAACCCATACATTGCAAAACGATGGGGTCACATCTTTTTTCAGTTCCAGCATTACTTCGCTCACAGGTTTGCCTGTCTGTTGCGCAATTGCTTCTTCAAAGCATTTACAGGATGGTACTTTCATCTCCATTCCTCCTTCATCCGGGCCAGCTCCTCCGGGGTTTCTGTGGGGATCCCGGCGGTCCTGCAGTCATCCACCAGCCTGTCGATGAACGCGGACATTTCCCTGGTGTCGTATACGCTGGAGCCGTAGTAGCAGGCCATATTGACATATCCCCGAAGCTTGGACGGGCCAAGCTCCCGGGTCAGCCACCCAAGCCCCTTGCCGGACCAGATCTCCTTCCACCGCTCCGCCGCGTCCTCCCGGATGGGCATGATCTCAAAAGCGCCGATCCGGCCGATGTTCTGCCGGTAGACTTCCTCCGCCTCCACTCCATAGTGCTGCGCCAGGCTATTTATCAGCACCCAGGCGTAAGCATTGGCGTCCAGGCTGCGCTTCTCCCGCCATTCCCTGGCGGAAACCCTTTGGGGCTGCCCCGCGCTCTCCGCATAACGCCTGGCGGCCTGTGCGTTGGTTACCAGAAAGGAAAGCCAGGTGCCCTCCGCATCGGACGACCATCTTACCTTTTCAGCCTTAAAATCCGTCATACCGCCGCCCTCTTTTTACAGGTTCCGGAGCAGTAGATATGCCCTCCGTTGGCGGCCATGGACCTGTTGGCAAAGTCACTGTCCACCGGCTTCCCGCATACTTCGCAGGTCAGCCCGGCTTCGGGGAAGATGTTCCCGAATACAAACACGGTTTTGGACGGACGCACCGATTCGATGTTCAGGGCGGTGATTTTTCCGTCCTCCACCGCCATATGGGTCACCCGGAATTTTGTCCGTGTGGACGGCTTGCCGCTGCGGTCCGTCTCCGCCTTGTAGTTGGGAGAGCCGTCGCTGGCTGACGCCGGGATCCAGATGAAGGGGGCCGTATACAGCTCCCGGCCGATGCCCCAGTTGAAGCAGGCCCGCTTAAAGCTGTCGGATGCCTCTCCCTTCTCCTTTTCGGTGTAGGATTCAGATCCGCAGTCACTTTTCCATACCCACTCATCCCCGCAGCGGATCCCCACGCGGCAGAAAAGGTTTCCCTTGCACTCGTAGTGCTCCCGCTGCCAGTTCTCGGGCCCCAGGGTTTCATCCAGCACGCGCATATCGCACCGGGCGTCCTTGTAAAGAAGCAGTGAAAGGCCGGATTCGCTGATGGTGCTCACCCGGGCGTCTATCTCGTCTGCCCTCAGGAAACGAAAAGGCTTCAATGTCTCTCCCTCACTCTCTGTAAAGATTCCCTGGCCGCGCGGATGTTGCCCCGAATCGCCTCGGCTCGCTCCGCGTAATGCTCCCGGACATCCTCCCGGGCGCCGGCGGGGAAGAACCGCAGACCGGCCAGCGTCTCCGCCACCA
>CASEAH010000046.1 GCA_949285935.1 uncultured Oscillospiraceae bacterium | reverse complement strand
CAAGAAGACTTATGACGGCATCAAGATCCTTGGCAGAGGCGAGCTGACCAAGAAACTGACTGTCAGCGCGGCCGCTTTTTCCGAAGGCGCCAAGAGCAAGATCGAGGCTGCCGGCGGAAAGGCCGAGGTGGTTTAAATGATTGAAACCCTGAGAAACGCATGGAAGATCGAGGACCTTCGCAAGAAGCTGATCTACACCATGATGATTCTGGTGGTCGTGCGTCTGGGTTCCGCCATCCCCGTGCCTTTTCTCAATGCGGATGCCATGAAGGCCATGGTGGGTGTGGGCGGCAGCCTGCTGGGCTACCTGGATGTGCTCAGCGGCGGCGCGTTCTCCAACGCGACCCTCTTTGCCCTGTCCATCTCCCCCTATATCACGTCCTCCATTGTCATTCAGCTGCTCACCGTGGCCATCCCCGCTCTGGAGCGGCTGGCCAAATCGGGTGAGGACGGCCAGAAGAAGATCAAAAAGATCACCCGGTACACCACCGTGGCTCTGGCTGTCCTGCAGGCCTTTGCTTTCTGGACCATGTTCCGGGGCATGGGCGCCCTGCAGTACACCTCCGGTGTCTCCGGCGTCATCAGCGCCATCACCATCGTTTCCATGTTCACCGCCGGCGCCATGATCATTGTCTGGCTGGGCGAGCGGATCGATGAGCGGGGCATCGGCAACGGTATCTCCCTGATCCTGTTTGTGGGCATCGTTTCCCGGGCTCCCAACGCCCTGTTCCGTCTGGGCAAGGAGTTTATGCTGGGCGGCGCCAACTATATCTGGGTGCCCCTGATCGCTGTCATCTTTGTGCTGCTGGTTGCTTTCATCATCCTGATGAGCAACGCCGAGCGGCGCATCCCCGTCCAGTACGCCAAGCGCGTGGTGGGCCGGAAGATGTACGGCGGCCAGAGCTCCTATATCCCCGTCAAGGTGAACATGTCCGGCGTTCTGCCTGTCATCTTCGCCAGCACCTTCCTGGCAATCCCCGGCACCATCGCCGGCTTTGTCCAGCCCGCTGTGGGGAGCTTCTGGCACACCGTCCTCAACGCATTCAACTACAACACCTGGCTGTACGCGGTGCTGTACTTCGTTCTCATCATCGCGTTCAACTACTTCTATATCGCCATTCAGTATAACCCCATCGAGATGGCCAACAACATTCGCAAGAATAACGGTGCCATCCCCGGTATCCGTCCCGGCAAGCCCACTTCCGACTTCATCACCCGGATCATCTCCAAGATCACCCTGGTGGGCGCTCTGATGCTGGCTGCCATCGCCATCCTGCCTATCGGCATCGGCGCTATCTCCGGCATCAACGTGGCTCTGGGCGGAACCTCCGTCATCATCCTTGTGGGCGTTGCCCTGGATACGGTGCGCAGTCTGGAATCCCAGATGATGATGCGCCACTACAAAGGCTTCCTGGAATAAGGGCCTTACCGGAGGACACAGGTTATGAGACTGATTTTGCTTGGTGCTCCCGGCGCCGGGAAAGGAACCCAGGGGGAGATCATCAGCGAGCGCTATGAGATCCCCACCATTTCCACCGGCAATCTGCTGCGGGAAGCCATCCGCCAGGAGACGCCCCTGGGCCTCGCGGCCAAAGAGCTCATCGAAAAGGGCCAGCTGGTCCCCGATGAGGTGGTCAACGAGATGGTCCGGGAGCGGATCACCCGGGATGACTGCCGGAACGGCTTCGTGCTGGACGGCTACCCCCGCACTCTGGCCCAGGCCGAGGCCCTGGACCGGATGGGGGCGAACATCGACAAGGTGCTTTGCCTCCAGGTTCCGGATGAAGAGATCCTCAAACGGTTGGGCGGCCGCCGTGTCTGCGAAAGCTGCGGCGCCACCTACCATGTGGACAGCCAGCCCTCCTCTGCGGGAGAGCTGTGCGAAAAATGTGGCGGGATGCTGGTCACCCGCAAGGATGACCGGCCGGAAACCATCAAGGAAAGACTGAGTGTCTATCACCGGCAGACTGAGCCTCTGGTGGGATACTACCAGGCACAGGGCAAGCTGCGGGTGGTGGAAGGCGACGAACTGGTGGAGGTCACCACTGAGCGTACCCTGAGAGAGCTGGAGGATTAACCATGATCGTGCTCAAAACCGGAAAGGAAATTGCGCTGATGCGTGAGGCCGGAAGGATAGCGGCACAGGCTCTTATGGCAGGGGTACAGGCGGTGGCCCCCGGCAAAACCACTCAGGAAATCAACCGCGTCATTCACGATTACATTACCTCCCACGGGGCTGTCCCGTCCTTTCTGGGATACGGCGGCTTCCCGGCGGCGGCATGTATTTCCATCAATCAGGAGGTCATCCACGGCATTCCTTCCAAGACCCGCAGGATCGAGGAAGGGGACATTGTCAGCATCGATGTGGGCGCTATCTATAAGGGCTACCACGGCGACAATGCCTACACCGTGGGTGCAGGACAGATCTCTCCCGAAAAGCAGCAGCTTCTGGACGTGACCAAAAAATGTCTGGAGCTGGGCATCGAGGCCGCCGTCCCGGGCAACCGTCTGGGAGACATCGGCGCCGCGGTGCAGGGCTACGCCGAAAGCTTCGGCTACGGCGTGGTGCGCGAATATGTGGGACACGGCATCGGCAGCGAGATGCACCAGGAACCCGAGGTACCCAACTACGGCAGGGCGGGCCACGGCCTGCGCCTGGCCGCGGGAATGACCATCGCCATTGAGCCGATGATCAACCTCCGGGGCGCCGGGGTGCGGCAGTTGTCCGACGGCTGGACGGTGGTTACCGCCAGCGGGCTGCCTTCGGCCCACTTTGAGCACACCGTGGCCATCACCGACAACGGTCCGGTCATCCTGACCCGGCCCTGACCGGAGGGAACAGAATGCTGGAAACCGGACAGGTGGTGCTTTCCCTGCGGGGAAGAGACAAAGACAGCTTTTTTGTGATCACACAGGTGGGGGAGGGCTTCTGCCGGATTGCGGACGGGGACCAACGGCCCCTGGAACGCCCCAAGAAGAAAAACCCCAAGCACCTGCGGCCCACCGGCTGGACGGTGGAGCTTTCCGGCAGCCTGACCAACCGGCAGCTGCGCAGGAAGCTCCGGGAACTGGCCGGCGCCGTGGAGAAAAAGCCAGACTGAGGGAGGAATGCAAATGTCCAAACAGGATGTAATCGAGATAGAAGGAATCGTGGCCGAAAAGCTGCCCAACGCCCAGTTCCTGGTGGAACTGCCCAACGGGCACAAGCTGCTGGCCCATATTTCCGGCAAGCTGCGGATGAACTATATCCGTATCCTGCCCGGCGACAAGGTTACGGTGGAGATCTCTCCCTATGATCTCACCAAGGGACGCATCACCTGGCGTTCCAAGTAAGTATGCAGTTTAGCCAAGGGAACCTTAAAGGAGGTATTTCACATGAAAGTAAGGCCTTCCGTTAAGCCCATGTGTGAAAAGTGCAAGGTGATCAAGCGCAAGGGCCGCATCATGGTCATTTGCCCCAATCCCAAGCACAAGCAGCGTCAGGGCTAACAACCGATTGAATGGAGGTGCAAAAATAATGGCACGTATTGCTGGTATCGACCTGCCCCGCGAGAAGCGTGTTGAGATCGGCCTGACCTATATCTACGGCATCGGCCGCAGAACCGCCACCGATATCCTGGCGGCCACCGGCATCAACCCCGACACCCGGGTCAAGGACCTGACCGAGGATGATGAGGCCAAGATCCGTGAGTATATTGACCATAACCTGATGGTGGAGGGCGACCTGAGACGCAACGTTTCCCTGGACATCAAGCGTCTGGTGGAGATCGGCTGCTACCGCGGCGTCCGTCACAGAAAGGGCCTGCCCGTCCGGGGACAGCGGACCAAGACCAACGCCCGCACCCGTAAAGGCCCCGCCAAGACCATCGCCAACAAGAAGAAGTAAGGAGGGACAGGAGAATGGCAAAAGCAAACGCAAGCGCCGCTAAAAAAGGCGTCATCAAGAGACGCCGCGAGCGCAAGAATATTGAACGCGGCGCGGCTCATATCCAGTCCACGTTCAACAACACCATCGTCACCATCACCGACACCCAGGGCAACGCTCTGAGCTGGGCCAGCGCGGGTGGCCTTGGTTTCCGCGGCTCCAGAAAGTCCACTCCCTTTGCTGCTCAGACCGCCGCTGAGGTGGCCGCCAAAGCTGCCATGGAGCACGGGCTGAAGACTGTGGAAGTGTACGTCAAGGGCCCCGGCGCCGGCCGTGAGGCTGCGATCCGCGCCCTGCAGGCCGCCGGTCTGGAGGTCAACATGATCAAAGACGTGACCCCCATCCCCCATAATGGTTGCCGTCCGCCTAAGAGAAGGCGCGTTTAGTAGGAGGTGCGATAGATGGCAAGATATACAGGTCCTTCGTGCAGACTGTGCCGCCGTGAGGGCAAGAAGCTGTTCCTCAAGGGCGACAGATGCTACTCCGATAAGTGTGCGGTCACCCGCAGAGCCTCGGTGCCCGGCCAGCATGGCAAGGCCCGCAAGAAGGTCAGCGAGTATGGCGTGCAGCTGAGAGCCAAGCAGTCCACCAGAAGATTCTACGGCGTTCTGGAGAGCCAGTTTGCCGAGTACTTCAACATGGCGGAGAGAAAGGCCGGCATGACCGGTGAAAACCTGCTGCGCATCCTGGAGAGCCGCCTGGACAACGTGGTGTACCGCTGCGGATTTGCCGCGTCCCGTAAGGAAGCCCGCCAGCTGATCCGCCATGGACATTATACCCTCAACGGCCACAAGGCCAACATTCCTTCCATCCTGGTCAAGGCCGGCGACGTCCTGGAGGTCAAGACCACCGACAGCGACAAGATCAAAGCCGTCGTGGAAGCCAACGCCTCCCGGCCCAAGCCCAAGTGGTTAGACGTAGACACAGCGAAGCTGACCGCCAAGGTCATCCAGCTGCCTGACCGTGAAGACATCGATCTGGATGTGGAAGAGCACCTCATCGTCGAGCTTTACAGCAAGTAATAGGCGCCTGTGCAGCTAATCAGATGGGAAGTACAAAGACAGTTTTGTCTTAACAAGGAGGGTTAAGAAATATGGTTAAGATCATTGAACCCAGGATTGAGACCGTGGAGCTCAAGCCCGACGGGAGCTACGGCAAATTTGTCGCAGAGCCTCTGGACCGCGGCTTCGGGATTACCCTGGGCAACAGCCTGCGGCGTGTGCTGCTCTCCTCACTTCCTGGTGTGGCCGTTACTTCGGTAAAGATAGACGGTGTACAGCATGAGTTTTCCACCATCCCCGGCGTCAAGGAGGACGTGGTTGAGATCATCCTCAACATCAAGGGCCTCACCGCCAAGCTGTACTGCGACGAGCCCGTCCGGGTCAAGATCGCGGCGGAAGGGGAGTGCGAGGTAACTGCCGGCTCTATCAGCGGCAGCTCCGAGGTGGAAGTGCTGGATCCCGGTATGCACATCGCCACTCTGGCGGAGGGCGCCAAGCTGAACATGGAGCTGACCCTTCAGAAGGGCCAGGGATATGTTTCTTCGGACCGCAACAAGCAGCTGGATGCCGACAAAGCCCCTGTGGGAACCATTTTTGTAGACAGCATCTATACTCCCGTGTTAAAGGTAAACTACTCGGTGGAAAACACCCGGGTGGAACAGATCACCGACTACGACAAGCTGACCCTGGAGGTTTGGACCGACGGTACCATCTCTGCCAAGGAAGCGGTCAGCCTGGCGGCCAAGATCCTCAATAGGCAACTCAACCACTTCGTCGAACTCAGCGACGAGGTGAGCTCTACCGAAATCATGGAGAAAAAAGAGGATACCGGCAAGGATAAGGTTCTTGAGATGACCATTGAAGAGCTTGACCTGTCTGTTCGCGCCTTTAACTGCCTCAAGCGTGCCGGCGTCAACTCGGTGGGCGACCTGATCAGCAAGTCCCCCGACGAGATGATGAAGGTCCGCAACCTGGGCAAGAAGTCCCTGGAAGAAGTCATCAGCAAGCTGGAGGCTTTGGGCTTCAACCTCAGCAGCGAGGAAGAATAACACGGTTCTCCCCCAAACACAACCAACCCAAAAGGTAGTAAAGGAGTGATTTCAATGCCAGGAGTCAGAAAGCTGGGCAGGACCTCTGACCACAGAAAGGCCATGCTCAGAGCGATGGTAACTTTCCTGATGGAAAACGGCAAGATCGAAACGACCGTTACCAGAGCCAAGGAAGTTCGTTCTATGGCTGAGAAAATGATCACGATTGCGAAATCCGACGACCTTCACTCCAAGCGTCAGGTTTATTCCTATATCACAAAGGAAACCGTAGCGAAGAAGGTAATTGACGAGATCGCCCCCAAATATAAGGGCGTCAACGGCGGATATACTCGCATCATCAAGACTGGCCCCCGTCGCGGCGACGCCGCCGAGATGGCCATCATCGAGCTGGTCTGATCGTCAAGCCGCACCAAGTGCAAAGCGCCCCCGGAATTTCCGGGGGCGCTTTTTGCATAAAGCTTCAGCGAAGCCAAGGGGCTCTGCCGTTCCGACGGCGTTTTTGACCCAGGGAACAGCCCATATGGAGTGCGCCGGGATGATTCAGACTTTTGCGCCGTTGGATCCGCTGGGGAAGGCGGCAGCTCAATCCTTGATTCGCAAATTGAAAACCATACAAAAAGCGCCCGGCTCAACAAACCGGGCGCTTTCATTTTGTTTTACATGGCTTGGAATCTTACATTTAAGGATGGAATCAAATCCAAATCTATCTATCCACAGTAAATTGCGGGAGAATTTGGCTTTGCATGATCCTTTTTCGGATCCTGAACCTTTTTATTTGGTTGTGATACAGGTAGTAGACCTGCTTTCCCTCCCAAAAAAATTTGTATCGCAGTTGCTGTTGCAGTTGCTAAATTTTATGGAGGACTCATTTTCAATTGCTTCTTTGAATCTTTTTTCCCTCAAACTTTGGGTCAGATTCAAACCGTACATTTTTTCTTCCAAACCGGCTTTCCACTTTACAGCTGTAAGCCTTTATGCTTCAAGAACAAGCCGTTCAGGGTTTAGACTTATTGGCATGTAAAGTGATCCCAATGCGGGACACCGGTCTGTGAAACGCTATCCGAGTACATCGGAATCACCCCTTTCAGTTTCTACTTCAACCGTTCTTCCCCCCAAAGGGGACTTACGGGATGCGTACGGCCGCTTGTTACTGCTCTTCTTCAGGATCGTAAGCTTCAATGCGGAAAATCGTAGGCTTTCCTGCATCCGGACAAGCTACCCGCGTCACACCTGCAGTGGCGTCCCACGGATGCCGGCCTCCCAACGCTACAACCCGTAACTGAGGCCAAAGATTATGAAATGCGGCCGCACAGAAATCCGCAGGACAACGGTCATAATCAAACTCAAATACCTGACCTTCCTGGTGTACATGGCAGGGAAGTCCGTGTGCATCTTTGGGGCATTTCTCCACCACAATACGAATTTTCTTCGGTTTATTGTACATCACACGTTTTTCTTCCATGTATCCCAGAACCTTTCCTGCAGAATTGGCTTAATTGTACTTTGGAATCATAGCAGCTTCCTTTGACTTTTAAGCCTTTTCTTTGGCTCACCTATAATATAGCATATCGAATAAAAATTGTCAACACTTAAATATAAAAATAATAAAAAAGCACAAAACAAAAAACGGCAAAATTTCTGATACCTGAAAATCAGAAATTCGGGAAAAAAGGCGGAGGATGCCCAACCCGGGCATTTTACTGCCGATCCAGCGCCAGCCGGTACAGCTCGCCTTTTTTGTAGCCGGTGTCGGCCGCTACGGTCCGGGCTGCTTCGGAGAGGGAAACGCCGCATCCCGCCATCTGTACCACCAGCTGGGCGGCCTCCTCCAGAGTGGGCCGGTCTTCCGGAGCGGCGGGGGATGCGCCCGCCACCACCAATACAAATTCTCCCTTGGGCTCCCGCTCCTGGTACAGAGCCAGCGCCTCTGCAAAGGTGGTGCGGATCACTTCCTCATGGACCTTGGTCAGCTCCCGGCAGAGGGAAACCGCCCGGTCGGGACCGAATGCTTCGGCCATATCCGCCAGGGTGGCCCGCAGCTTGTGGGGGGCCTCATAAAAAATCAAAGTGCGGGGATCGTCCTTTACCTGTGCCAGATGGGCCATCCGGCTGGCGCGCTTTACCGACAGAAACCCTTCAAAGGCAAAGCGGCCGGTGGGCAAGCCTGAGACCGCCAGGGCGGAGATCACTGCCGACGGCCCTGGGACCACCTCCAAGGGGATCCCTTCTTCGTGGCAGAGGGCCACCAGATCTTCTCCCGGATCGGAAATGCAGGGCATCCCGGCGTCGGTAATGATAGCACAGCTTTCCCCGGCGGCAATGCGCCGGATGATCTGCTCCCCCCGCTCCCGCAGGTTATGCTGATAATAGCTGACCAGAGGCTTTTTGAGACCGAAATGGTTCAGCAGCTTCAGGGAGACCCGGGTGTCTTCAGCGGCAATAAAATCCACCTGCTCCAGCACCTCCAGGGCCCGGGGAGAAAGATCTCCCAGATTGCCGATGGGCGTTCCCACCAAAAACAGCTTGGACATGGTGCGCATCCTTTCTATTCGCTTTCCTTTGCGGTGTCGGCCGGAGAAAAAAGAGGGGAAGAGGCCTCCGGGACCAGACCGTAGATCTCCTGCATTTCCCGGGAAAATCCGCCCCCGGGGTTTTCTACCGTCAGCGGCGGCTCCACCCGCAGGAAGGGTTTGCTTCCCTTGCGGCCTTCGGCCAGCAGCAGCCAGGGAGCCGCGCCCTCCCGCTGCTGTACCAGCCGCAGGCGCTTGGGCTCCAGACCTGCCTGCCGCAGGGCGCAGAGGACATCCGTCAGGCGCTCCGGACGGTGGCAAAGGCAGAAACGCCCTCCAAACCGGAGCAGGCGTGCTGCAGCCCGGCAGACCTCCTCCAGGGTGCAGGAGACCTCATGACGGGCGGTGAGCCGGGCCTGACCGGGACAGGGCACCCCGGAACCCGCCGCCTTGTAGGGCGGATTGCAGGTCACCAGGGAGAAGCCCGCTGCCGGCAATTGGGTTTTCAGGTCCTCCAGCCGGCGCAAATCCCCCTCATAGGGGAAGAAACGGTTTTCCAATCCATTTTCCTTTCGGGAAAGCTCCATCAGCTCCACGCCCTGGGACTGAAGCTCCAACGCATGGACCGATGGGAGCCGGGGGTTGCGGTCCAACCATATAAGAGGAATGATCCCGCAGCCGCTCCCCAGATCACAAACACGGTCAGCAGGCTTGGGAGCCGCAAACCGGGCCAGCAGGAAGGCGTCAGTGCCGAATTTATGGTCACGGGAGACAAAGATCCGGGTCCCACCGGACAAGGTTTCAAAAGAAGGGGCATCAGCCAAGAGCAGGGCCTCCTTTTCCCAAAAGGGGAGAGATTATTTTTCAGTATAGCACACCCCTGTTTTATTGTATAGGCATAAGGCAAAGAGGAAAGGGGGATCTGAAAGGGGAATCTGCTTTTGGAGAATAAAAGCAGCGCACCGCCGGGAATTTTGGTGTCAGCCGTTTCAAAAGCATTTCCTTTCCCCATAAACAGGAATCCAATGCCCTTGCATTTGAATCTTGGAAAATTTGATTTTCCAAGGGCCTGCCAGCTTGTGTCTATGCTTATTGTAATCTGAGAGAGGATCTGCGGCCCATATGGATGCGGCACATGGGGCTGTTCCCAAGCCTTGCCTAATTCCCGATACAGGCTGTCCGGCTTTTTACAGCCTGCTTTGGTGTCTCAACATGGATGGTACGCAGTGAAGTCCATTGCAGAGCCCTTGGCACCGCCGGTGTTTTAGAAAAGCTTTTGCAGATTTTCGGAAAACAGGGATTCCCGGGAAGCAGCCGGAAAAAAGATTCATCCGGGAAATTGCAATGACCGATCAGCGGCGGATAGTATAGAGGCGGCAGCTGTCCGAAAGAAACAGAGAAAGACTCTCTTCTCCCTATATACAAAGGCAAAAGCTGTTTCCCGCGGACAGGAACCTCTCATCCTGCCGGTGGTATATAATATAAGAGAAAAAGTGCCGCTTGGGGGAAAGGGGGAGAGGAATGTCGGATTGGATACAAGGGGCGGGAATTTTGGCGTTGGCGTTTCTGTTCAGTCTGGCAATGAGTCGTCCATTCCAGGGACGATCACCTGTAAACCCGCATGAAAAGCCGTTTTACAAAAGCTTGGGAATAAAAGGAAAAAATAATTCAAAAAAAAGAAAAAATAATCGAAAAAAGCCTTGACATTAGGGTAGCACCTGTGGTATTATAACTAAGCTGTCCCGCGGGGACAGCGAGAAGCACCTTGAAAATTGAACAACATCGAAACTTAGAAACTGAGAAACGAAGCCCTTGAAAAGGATTTTGAAGTTTTTTAAGAAAAGCTTAAGCCGTCTGATT